>NZ_JBHWUI010000089.1:0-36021 GCF_042737525.1 Kitasatospora sp. NPDC059973
GGCGGGGGCCGGGCGCGGCGGGCGGCGCAGGCCGGGCGCGGCGGGCGGCGCAGGCCGGCCACCGCGGTCCCGCCCTACAGCCGGGGGTCGACCGGCTCGGACTCCAGCGCGAGGACGGCGAACACCGGCTCGTGCACCCGCCAGAGCGGCTCGCCCGCCGCCAGCCGGTCCAGCGCCTCCAGGCCCAGCGCGTACTCGCGCAGCGCCAGCGAGCGCTTGTGCCCGAGGAAGCGCTGCCGCAGCTGGTCCAGGTACTGGGTGTAGTCGGGCCCGTAGATGATCCGCAGGTACTCGCGGCCGCGGACCTTGACCCCGGGCTGGACCAGCCCGCCCGGGCGGCCCTCCCCGGCCCTGCCCCGGGCCGGCGAGACCAGCGGCTTGACCACCATGCCCTCGCCGCCCGCCCCGGTCAGCTCCTCCCACCAGGCGACGGCCGCGGCGACGGACGCCTCGTCACCGGTGTCCACCAGCAGCCGGGCCGTCCGGTGCAGGACCGGGGCGTCCGGCTCGGCCGCGCGGTCGGCGTCGACCAGGCCGTCGATCCAGGCGAGGTGCTCGTCGTGCGGGCGCACCGCGAGGTTCGCCCCCTCGGCGGCCAGCACCTGGAACGGCGCCAGCCGGATGCCGGACAGGCCCTCGGTCGGCCAGCAGTACCGCCGGTACGCCTCGGTGAAGGCCCGCGCGTCGGCGGCGCGCTGCCGCTGGCGGGCCGTCAGCGCGGAGAGGTCGAGCCCGCGGCCGGCCGCCTGGTCCAGCGCGGTGAGCACCTGCGGCAGCGCCGCGCGCGCCGCCGCGCCGACCGCCGCGTACTGGCGGCGCAGCAACTCGGTGGCCTTGAGGGACCACGGCATCAGCTCGGTGTCCAGCAGCAGCCAGCCGGTGCCCAGCCGGTCGAAGAGCCCGGAGCTCTCGGCCGCGGCCCGCAGCCGGCCCAGGACGGCGGCGGTCAGGCCGTCGTCGCCGAGGAACGCCCGGCCGGTCCGGGTCCAGATCGCCCCCGGGCCGGCCAGCCCGAACCGCTTCTCCAGCGCCGTGTCGTCCCGGGCCACCAGCACGACCGCGCGGGAGCCCATGTGCTTCTCCTCGCAGATCACCTGCCGGACGCCGTCCTCGCGGTAGGCGAGGAAGGCCTCCTCCGGGTGTTCGAGGTAGCCGGGGCGGCGCGAGGTCGCGCTCGGGGCCATGGTCGGCGGCAGGTAGGCGAGCAGCCGGGGGTCGATCGCGAAGCGGCTCATCACCTCCAGCGCGGCCGCCGCGTTCTCCTCCCGGACGGCGATCCGGCCGTGCAGCGCGGTCTCGACCACCCGGCGGCCGGCCACGTCCGCGAGGTCCAGCGGACGGCCCTCGCGCGAGCCGGGCGCGTCCGTGATCATCGGCCGGACCGGCGCGTACCACTCCTGCTCCGCCTCGACGCTCACCAGCTCGCGCTCCGGGTAGCGCAGCGCGGTCAGGCTGCCGCCGAAGACGCAGCCGGTGTCCAGGCAGATGGTGTTGTTGAGGAAGCTCGCCACCGGCACCGGCGTGTGGCCGTAGACCACCAGGGCCCTGCCCCGGTACTCCTCCGCCCACGGGTAGCGCACCGGCAGGCCGTACTCGTCGGTCTCGCCGGTGGTGTCCCCGTAGAGCGCGTGCGAGCGCACCCGGCCGGAGGCCCGGCCGTGGTACTTCTCCGGCAGGCCGGCGTGGCAGACCACCAGGGCGCCGCCGTCCAGCAGGTAGTGGCTGACCAGGCCGCGCATGAACGCCCGGACCTCGGCGCGGAACTCCTCCGACTCCCCCGCCAGCTGGTCCAGCGACTCCTGGAGGCCGTGCGAGACGGTGACCTTCTTGCCGTCCATGGCCCGGCCGAGCTTGTTCTCGTGGTTGCCCGGGACGCAGACCGCGTGCCCGGCCGCGACCATGCCCATCACCAGGCGCAGCACGCCCGGCGTGTCCGGGCCGCGGTCGACGAGGTCGCCGACGAAGACGGCGGTGCGGCCCTCGGGGTGGACGGCGTCCACCGCGCGGCCGGCGTCGTCCCGCGCGAGGGCGTAGCCGAGGCGGGTGAGCAGCGTCTCCAGCTCGGAGCGGCAGCCGTGGATGTCCCCGACGACGTCGAACGGACCGGTGAGGTGGCGCAGGTCGTTGAAGCGCTTCTCGGGCACGATCTCGGCGGCCTCGACCTCGGCCTCGCCGCGCAGGACGTGCACCTTGCGGAAGCCCTCGCGCTCCAGGCCCCGCATCGAACGGCGCAGTTCGCGGTGCTGGCGCGGGACCACGTGCGCGGGCAGCTGGCGGTCCGGGCGGGAGCGGTTGCGCTCGGCGCAGACGCCCGGGGGGACGTCCAGCACGATCGCGATCGGCAGCACGTCGTGGTCGCGGGCGATCCGGATCAGCTGCTTGCGGGCCTCCGACTGGACGTTGGTGGCGTCCACGACGGTCAGCCGGCCGGCCGCGAGGCGCTTGCCGACGATGTAGTGCAGCACGTCGAAGGCCTCGGCGGAGGCGGACTGGTCGTTCTCGTCGTCGGCCACCAGGCCGCGGCAGAAGTCGGAGGAGATCACCTGGGTGGGCAGGAAGTGCTTGCGGGCGAAGCTGGACTTGCCCGCGCCGCTGGTGCCGATCAGGACGACGAGGGAGACGTCGGTGACCGGGAGGCGGCGCGCCCCGGCGGTGCGGGTGCCGGGGGTGCCGGGGGTCTCCGCGGTGGTGGGCGTGGGCCCGGTGGGGCTCGGGGACTGTGCGGCGTCGTCGGTCGTCATCGGGGCTCGCCCCCTTCGGGCGTCGTGCGGACGGGTGCGGTGGTGCCGGCGGCGGCAGTGGAGCCGCCGGCGGCCGCCGGGTCGGTGGAGACAGTGGAGCCGGCCGTGGGGACCGTGGGCTCGACCGGGGTGCCGACGCGGAACAGCGCGAGCTGGGTCGGCGGCCCCACCTCGGGGTCCTCCGGCCCGACCGGGCGGATCACGACGGTGTAGCCGTACGTCCGCGCCACCCGCTCGGCCCAGGCACGGAACTGCGCGCGGTCCCACTCGAAGCGGTGGTCGGCATGCCGGACGTGGCCGGCCGGCAGACTCTCCCAGCGGACGTTGTACTCGGCGTTCGGCGTGGTGACGACGACCGCCGACGGGCGGGCCGCCCCGAGCACCGCGTACTCCAGGGCGGGCAGCCGGGGCACGTCCAGGTGCTCGATCACCTCGCAGAGCACGGCCGCGTCGAAGCCCTTCAGCCGCGCGTCCGTGTACGTCAGCGCGCCCTGGACCAGCTTGACCCGGCCCGCCTGACGCTCCGGCATCCGCTCCAGCCGCAGCTTGCGGGCAGCCGCGGACAGCGCCCGGGCGGACACGTCGACCCCGAGCACCTCGGTGATCCGGGCGTCCTTGAGCAGGGCGCCGATCAGCTCGCCCTGCCCGCAGCCGAGGTCGGCCACCCGGGCCGCCCCGACCTCGCGCAGGGCGGCCAGGATCGCCGTCCGGCGCTGCTCGGCGAGCGGGGGCTGCTTCGGCGCGGCCCCCGGCGCCGCCTCCTCGGCGGGCTCGGCGGGCTCGGCGGCCTCGGCACCTGCGGGGTGCGCGGCGCCGGGCTCGGAGCCGTCGGTGTCGTCCACCGCGTTGTCGATCTCCTCGACCTCGCGGTCGTCGGCCTCGGCGAGCCGGGCCAGCTCCAGGCGTTCCATCGCGGTCCGGGTGAGCGACCAGCGCCGGGAGAGGTACCGACGGGCGATCAGGGCCCGCTCGGGGTGGTCGGCCAGCCAGCCCTCGCCGGCGGCGAGCAGCTTGTCGACCTCGTCCGGGGCGACCCAGTAGTGCTTGGCACCGTCGAGCACCGGCAGCAGGACGTAGAGCTGCTGGAGCGCGTCCGCGAGGCGGACGGTCGCGCAGGACAGCTCGACCCGCACGTAGCGCGACTCGCCCCACTCGGGGAACTCCTCGTCCAGCGGGATCGCCACCGCCTCGACCTGCCAGCCCAGCGGCTCGAAGAGCCGGGCCACCATGGCCGGGCCGCCGCCCTCGCCCGAACCGTTGGCGGGCACGGCGGGCAGCGCGATCCGCAGCGGGCGGGGACGCTCGGCCAGCCCGGGGCGAGCCTCGCAGACACCCTTCATCGCCGACCGGAACACCGTCCGCAGGGCCACCGCGAGCAGCGAGGACGCGGCGTAGGGGCGGTCGTTGACGTACTGCGCGAGCGCGAAGTCCGGCGAGCCGCCCCGCCCCTTGCCCCGGCCGCGGCGGACCAGTGCGATCGGGTCGATGTCGAGCAGCAGCGCGGCCGTGCAGAGCTCGTCGCCCGCCTCCGGGTAGAAGACGTGGGCCTCGCCGTGCGACGTCCCGAACCGCTGGACCTTGCCGGGGTGTTTGTGCAGCAGGAAGCCGAGGTCGGTGGCCGGGCTCTCGGCAGTACCGGTGGTGGAGATCGACATGAACACCGGCCCGAGTATTGCCCAGCTCCCGCCCGCCGAGCACCGGGTTTTGCGCGCCGGGCACCGGGTTCCGCGCGCCCGGGCGTGGCGTGGTCTCCCGGGGAGGCCCCGCGACAGCCCGCCGGGGACCTCGCGCACGGCGCTTCCGGGGCCTTCCACGGCGGCTCCGGACCCTGCCGTGCCGCGGCCCGGAGCGGCCTGCGGCCCCGTCCGCACGGTGAGCGTGTTCGGCACCGACGGCCCGCATTCGTTAACGTGCACGATGTGACTGCTGAATCCACCTCCCTCGCAAGCGGCGCCGTCGCCGCCGGTCTGGCCACCATCGCCGCCGACGGCACCGTCCTCGACACCTGGTACCCCGCCCCCGCCCTGGCCGCCGAGCCCGGCCCGGCCGGCACCGTCCGCCTGACCGCCGAGCAGGCCGAGACCGAGCTGGGCGCCGGCGCCGCCGAGGCGCTGCGCGCCGACGCGCGCCGCGGCGTCGAGGTGGTCGCCGTGCGCACCACGATCGCCTCGCTCGACGAGAAGCCGATCGACGCGCACGACGCCTACCTGCGCCTGCACCTGCTGAGCCACCGTCTGGTGAAGCCGCACGGCCAGAGCCTGGACGGCCTGTTCGGGCTGCTCGCCAACGTGGCCTGGACCAGCATCGGCCCGGTGCAGGTGGACAAGGTCGAGCAGGCCCGGCTGGCGGTCCGCGGCCAGGGCGGCCAGCTCGCCGTGTACGGGATCGACAAGTTCCCGCGGATGACCGACTACGTCGCCCCCTCCGGGGTGCGGATCGCGCACGCGGACCGGGTCCGGCTCGGCGCGCACCTGGCCGCCGGCACCACCGTGATGCACGAGGGCTTCGTCAACTTCAACGCCGGCACCCTGGGCACCTCCATGGTCGAGGGCCGGATCAGCGCGGGCGTCGTGGTCGGCGACCACAGCGACATCGGCGGCGGCTCCTCGATCATGGGCACCCTGTCGGGCGGCGGCAAGCAGGTCGTCTCGGTCGGCGAGCGCTGCCTGCTCGGCGCCAACGCCGGTATCGGCATCTCGCTGGGCAACGACTGCGTGGTCGAGGCCGGTCTGTACGTCACCGCCGGCACCCGGGTGACCACCCCGGACGGCAAGGTGGCGAAGGCGGTGGAGCTGTCCGGCCAGGACAACCTCCTCTTCCGTCGCAACTCGCAGACCGGTGCGGTCGAGGTCATCGCCCGCGCCGGCTCCTGGGGCGGCCTGAACGCCGAGCTGCACGCGCACAACTGATCGCCTCCTTCGAGGTCTCGGGCCCCGGCGCCGCCTCGGCGGCGCCGGGGCTTCGGCTTTCCGGGGCGGTTGCCCGGGGTGGCGTCTGCCCGTCTTCGGGGGCCCACCCCCACCCCTCCCACCGCTCCCCTCCCGAGGCGCTGGTCGTCCGGGCAGGTGACAGCCCGGACGACGAGCCGGACGGTCGCCGGGTCCGGGCACGGGCACGGCCGTGCCGACACCCGGCCGCACCGGCCGCACCGGCCGCACTCGGCCCAGCCGCCTGCCCGCCTGCCCGCCTGCCCGGTGCCTAGCCGAGGCGGCTCGCCGGCGGCAACCCGGGCTCACCCGGGAGGCTTACCGTCGACGGGAGTTGGACCGCATCGGGTGGTGCCCGGTGACCCGGCCGCGCGGAGATTCGTTGGTTGCTGCGGCGGGGCGTCGGAGCCGTCGGCGAGGCGGCGGGCCACCCCGCGCCACCGGCCGGCCCGCCGCCGCCCGCCTGACGCCGCACCACCGATCCGAAGAGGTCCCCTCATGTCCGAACCCTGGTCCGAGGCACCTGCCGCGCCACAGTCCCCGAGCGACCCGGCCGGGTCGGCCGCCGCACGGCCGACCGGCGCCGCCACCCCGAAGAGCCTGCTGGAGCAGATGCAGGAGCTGCTCGCCTCGGTCACCGCGGACCTCGCCGACCTGCAGTCGTCGGGCGCCCGGCGCACCTCCCCGAGCGGCTACCCCACCGGCACGGACACCTCCGGCGCACCGGCCGGGCCCGGCACCCGGTAGTCCGGCCGCGGAGCCTCCTGTCCCGGCTCGCCGTCACCCGGCGGGCCGAGCCGGAGCACCAGTAACGGCGACCCCTGTCCGGCCGCCGGGAGCGGGACCGGCGGTGGACCGACCTCGTCGCCCGTCGTCTCCCGATCGCCCTCGGCCCGTCGGACGGCTTCCCGCAGCCGGCCCACCACCTCCTTGCAGTCGGCGCCGGCGTCGACCCCGTCGATGCACGTCCAGTAGAGGCTCTCGGTGTCGGCCCCGCAGGCCAGCACCACCAGCGTCTCGCCGACCTCCTGGAGCAGCCCGAGCAGCTCCTCCAGGGCCGGGCCGATCTCACCGAGCCCGGTCAGCCGCCCGGCGCGGCCGCCGATGCCCAGGCCCAGCAGGGCGGACGAGTCGCCCGCGGACTGGTCCAGGCAGCCGGCCGCGTGCGCACCCGCCTCGGCCAGCTGCTGGCCGAGGCCCGCCAGCCCGAGGTCGTCCGGTCCGGGATCCTCCAGCTCCGCCAGCCGGGCACCCACCGCCTCGGTGAGCAGCGCGGCCTGCCGCGCCTCCAGCAGCACGTCGGACACGTTCCTGGCCTCGGCCAGGGCGTGCCGGGCCGTCTTGATCAGTCGCAGCGCCTCCATCGGCCGCCACCCCTTCCACCCGTTCTCGCCGTGCCCGCCCGGTCGTACGGCCCGTAGGACCCGTACGACCGGTGGACACCTGGTCACGGCGAAAGCGTGCGCCGGCGAAGGGATCGGCGCAGCCACCTGCTCGGAACCTGTGGACAACCCCGGGGCTGTGGACAACTCTTGTCCCTCCCAGGGGTTGTTCGCCCACGCCCGGTTGACGCCGACCGCGGCAAGGGGCGCGGCCGGGGGCCGGCCGACGGTTCCGCCCACAGCCGGAACCCGACGGTCCCGCCCACGACCCGCCTACGACCCGGCCACGGCCCGGCCCCGACGGTCCGCCCCGGCCCAGACCGACCCGACCCTCAGTGCGCGGACCCCGCCCCCGGTCCCGTCCCGGACCCCGGCGCCGGGAAGCGCAGCTCATTGCGCTCGATCTTGGCCGCCAGGGCGGTCAGCGGGTCCACGCCCACCACCGTGCAGAACTGCAGCAGGTACGCGAGGACGTCGGCGACCTCGTCCCGCACCCGGTGCGCCGCGCCCGGCTCGGACATCACCGAGGCGGCCTGCTCGGGGGTGAGCCACTGGAAGATCTCCAGCAGCTCGCCGGCCTCCACGGTCAGCGCCGCGGCCAGGTTCTTCGGCGTGTGGAAGGGCTCCCAGCTGCGCGCCGCGGCGAACTCCGTCAGCCGCTGCCGCAGGCCCTCCAGGGTGGGGCCGGCGGGTTCCGTCTCTCGTTCGCTCACCCGTCCAGGTCTACCGCATCCCGGGCCGCGGCCGCCCGTCGCGGTGGCCCGACCACCCCCGGCGCTCCCGGAACCGGCCCCGCCGCCTCCCCGCGCGCGGCCTGGGCCGGTACCCGCGCGGTCTCCGTGCGCAGCACGGTGTGCCCGGAGCCGGGGTCGCGCCGGCACTCCACCAGGGCGACTCCGGGCGGCAGTTCGCCCGGCCCGCCGAACGCCTCCCGCACCGCGGCCGGTTCCTGGAGCGCGGCCAGCACCCGCAGCTGGTTGCGGCCGGCCATCTCCCGGGCGAGCCGCAGCAACGAGGCCGCCTGCTCGGTGCCGAGCCCCGCCCCGAGGTCCTCGGCGAGCACGGTGAGCTGCCGGTGCGCCCAGGGCACCTCGGTGGCCACGTCGAGGTCGAGCACCCCGGCGCCGGTGAGCAGCACGGCGGCGAACGCGAGGTGGCGCAGCATGCCGTCGGAGGCCTGGTCGGCGCCGGTGCGGCCGAGGACGCCCTCGTCGAAGACGGCGAGGACCCGTTCGTCGGCCCCGGCGCCGCGGTGGGCGAGGTCGATCCCGAGCAGCGGGTGCGGGGCGGCGGACTGGACGACGCGCAGCAGCTGGCCGTACCGGCGGGCGCATTCGTTGCTGAGCCGGGCGATCACGGCGGAGATGTTGGCGGCGCTGCCGAGCAGGCGGGCCTGCGGGTCGGGGCGGGCCCAGTCGCGCATCAGCCCGGGCACGGGGTGGACGGGGAAGACCTCGCGCAGGGCGGTGAGCACCTGTTCGGTGGCGGCCAGCACCGTCCGTTCGCCGGGCGAGGACCCGGCGACCCGCAGCGGGATCTGGGCGGTGATCAGGGTGGTGTTCGGGAAGGGGGCGTGGATGTCGCCCTGCCGGGTGTCGTTGTGCCAGCCGACGTTGACGCGGTGGCGGCGGAGGTCCTGCTCACCGGTCTCGACGAGGGTCCGGCCGTCGAGGGTGAGCTGCTCGCGGGCGATCCGGACCGGGCCGTCGGTGCGGATGACCAGCTCCAGCCGGATCTGCCCCTGGTCCGAGCGGACGGTGCAGCCCAGGATGACGGCGTCGCGGCCGTGCGGGACGCAGCCGTCGAGGCCGCCGCGGATGGCCGTGCCGAGGGGGCCGCCGCGGCCGGGCAGGCCGTCGAGGGAGTCGCCGATCTCCTCGCCGAGGGCGAGCCGGGAGAGGACGGCGAGGGCGTCGAGGGCGTTGGACTTCCCGACGCCGGCGGGCCCGTACAGCACGGTGAGGGGCGCGAGCGGCAGGACCGCGCGCCGGTAGGACTTGAACGAGGT
The DNA here is from genome assembly GCF_042737525.1 of Kitasatospora sp. NPDC059973. NCBI lineage: Bacteria > Bacillati > Actinomycetota > Actinomycetes > Kitasatosporales > Streptomycetaceae > Kitasatospora > Kitasatospora sp. NPDC059973. Next base: position 9,059 of record NZ_JBHWUI010000089.1, read on the forward strand.
GAGCCGGATCTCCTCGACGGTGGGGCGCTGCACGGGCGGCGGGCCTGGGTCCGGGGTCCGCTGATGGGGGTGGGCCGGCGCTGCGGGCCGGGTGGCGTCGCGGTTCACCCGTCGGACGTTAGCCCCCGCTCGGGTGGCAGAAACGTGCCTGCCCGGCAGATTCATCCCAATGAGGCACCTTCATCCCAACGAGGCCCGGCAGCCCGACCAGGGGCTATGCCGTGTACCGGCCCGGGACTACGGCCCCCACACCGCCGAGGACCCCCGGCTCCCCCGGCACCCCGACTCCCCCGGCTCCCCCGGCTCCCCGCCCCACCCGCTCAGCGCCGGTAGGCGGCGACCGTCACGGAGGCGGTGACCTCGACCGGGTCCGGCAGGTCGGCGAGCCGGGCGGCCAGCCGCTCCCGGTCGGTGTGCCAGGCGCTCGGCCCCATGCCGACGACCGTGCGGACGTCGGCGGCGGACAGCCGCAGCCCGAACTCGACCTCCTGGCGCCCGGCCGGTGTCAGGTGGGGGCCGAGCTTCTCGTCGATCCGGCGCTGCTTCTCCTCGTCGACCGAGAGCAGCCCGAGCGCGCCGACGAGTTCGCGCAGGTGGCGCGGCGTCGGCGAGACCAGCAGCAGGGTGGCGCCGGGGCGCAGCACACGACGGATCTCGGGGCCGTTGCGCGGCGCGAAGACATTGAGGACGAGCCCGGCGGCGCCGTCCAGCAGCGGCAGCGGCCGCCAGGCGTCGCAGACCACGGCGCCGATCCGGGGGTGGGCCCTGGCGGCCCGGCGCAACGCGTACTTGGAGATGTCGAGGGCGGCGCCGGGCCGGTCGGGCAGGGCGTCCAGGACGTGGGCGAGGTAGTGGCCGGTGCCGGCGCCGAGGTCGGCGACCAGGCCGTCCGGCGCGACGGCGGCGGCGGCTTCGGCGAGTGCGTCGGCGATCGGGCGGTAGTGGCCGGCGGCGAGGAAGTCGCTGCGGGCGGCGACCATGTCGGCGGTGTCACCGGTGCCGGTGTGCGCGTCACCGGCGAGCAGGCTGACGTAGCCCTGCTTGGCGACGTCGAAACTGTGCCCGGTCGGGCAGCGCAGCGCGCGTCCGTCGGGGGTGAGGGCCTGCGCGCAGTGCGGGCAGGCCAGGTAGGGCTGGATGTCCTGCAGCAACGTCCGTCTTCTCTCGCCGTCCGGTCGTGCGGTCCGGCCGGAGGGCTCAAGCCTAACGACCGGCGGTGTCCCGCCGCGCATCCCGTGGTGCCGGGACGCGGTGGCCGCCGCCCCGCCGGGCCACCCGCAGGGCGAGGGCGGCGAGGGCCTCGGGGGCGCCGGCCTGGCCGCGGATGCCGGGGAAGGCGTTGATGTCGACGATGACCGGCTCGGCGGGGCCGTCGAGCAGGTCGACGCCGTAGACGTCGAGGCCGAACACCTCGCCGACCCGGCGGGCCAGCCCGGCGCGGTCGGCGGGCAGCTCGCGGGGGCCGAACGCCCCGCCGTCGGCGGGTTCGCCGGCGGGTTCGGCGAGTTCGGAGCGCCGGCGGGCGCAGAACACCTGCCCGTCGACGACCCAGAGCTTCTGGTCCCAGCCGGTGCCGGCGAGGTAGGGCTGGGCCACCACGGGCTCGTCGGGCCACTCCTCGGCGAGGGCGCGCAGCCGGGCGGCGTCGTCGACCCGGGCGACCAGGTCGCCCCGGCGGCTGTGCCGGCTCTTGATCACCAACGGGTAGTCGGGATCGGGCAGTTCGGTGAGGGCGGCGGCGGTGCGGGTGGCGGCGAACGGCAGGCCGGACCGCCGGGCTAGGTCGGCCATGGCCGTGCGGTCCTGGCAGAACGCCGTCGCGGAAGCCGAGTTGACGACGGGGGCGCCGCGCTCCTCCAGATGGCGGGCGAGCGCCAGGGCCTGCGGGGTGCGGGCCTTGAGCAGGTACACGTCGGCGAGCGGGCCGGGGCCGAGGAGTTCGGCGGGCGGGAGGTCGTCGCGGTTGGCGTCGAGGCTCTCGACCCGGTGGTCGGGGGCCAGCAGCGCGGCGGTGGCGGCGAGCAGCGGGTGACCGGGGTCGGGGGTGAGCAGGCCGATCCTCACAGCGTTCCGCCCACCGCGCCGTTGACGAGGTCGGCGCGTCCGAGGCCGTCGAACGGGCCCGCGCCGCCCACGGCCACGGCCGCGCCCTGGACGGGCAGCCGGACCGGCTCGGCGACCGGCCCGGACGGCTCCTGCGCGAGCGCGGGCGCCGGGGCGGAGACGGCCGTGCCGGTGCGGGCCAGCCGCAGCACGGCGCGGGAGACCCGGGCGACCGCGTCCGGCACCTGGCGGAAGCTGGGGAAGTCGTTGATGTCGACGACCACCGGTCCGTCCGGGCCGAGCAGCACGTCGACGCCGTAGAGGTCGAGGCCGAACACCTCCCCGACCTGCGCGGCGATCCGCGCGACGTCGCCGCCGAGCGGCACCTGCCGCTCGCGCACCCCCTGGCCGGGGTGGAGCGGGGAGCAGCGCTCGGTCGCGTAGAGCTCGCCGTCGACGCAGTACACCTTGAGGTCGGTGCCGGAGTTGGGCACGTACGGCTGGGCGATCAGCAGGCCCTCGCCGGCCAGCTCGGGGCCGAGTTCGACCAGGTGGTCGGGGGTGGGGACGAGCCGCACGGCCCGACCGGAGCTGCCGTCGGCGGGCTTGACCACCAACGGGTACTCGGCGGCCGGGATCTCGGCCAGCCACTCCCAGCGGGCGGCGGCGTACGTCACCGGGACCGGCAGGCCCCGGGTGCGCGCGATCACGGCGGCGAGCGCCTTGTCCCGGACGCCGCGGATGGAACGGACGTCGTTCACGGTGGTGAGGCCGACGGCGGCGGCCGCCTCCAGGAGGGTCAGGCCGGGTCCGCCGGAGACGGTCTTGAGCACCCAGGCGTCATGGCTGCCGGCCCGCACCGCCTCGGAGATCGCCATCAGCGAGTTCCCGGGCCGCAGCACGTCCACCCGGTGGCCCCAGGCGGTGAGTTGACGCACCACGTCGAGCGGCATGCCGTCGTGCCGGTAGTGCTCCTCGACCAGAAAGCAGAGCCTCATGAGCCTGTCATCCCCCTCGCCTCTCCCCGTGCCGACGCCCGCCGTCCGGTCCGGCGGAGCTGTAAAGGCCCCAGGATGCCACGCGGCCCGCACACAAGATCGCCCGGCCTGTAAGCATTCGGCAACAATCGGTCCGATATGCCCGGCCCCCGGAGTGGGCGGCAGCGGCCCGGGAAACCCGGCCGTCCGCACACGGACCGGCCGTCCGCGCGCCGACCCCGCGCACGGCGGGCCGACCGCAAATCGCTGGCAGGAACCCGACCGGCCTGCTTGGATGCACCGCGTGACTTCTGCCGCCGCTCTTGATCCCGCCCTCCGCCCCCTCCTCGACGAGATCGAGCGCTACTACGACGCCGTACCGCGCAGCGCCGCCCGCGTCGAGGACTTCGGGCCGCTGAGCCTGTTCGTCCGCGAGGGCGAGGGCTGGCCGTACTACGCCCGCCCGGCGCTCGGCCACACCGGCCCGGCGGTCACCGCCGAGGACGTCCTGCGCGTGCTGGCCCGCCAGCGCGAGCTGGGCGCACCGCAGACCTTCGAGTGGGTGGCCGAGCACGATCCGCGGCTGCGCGCGGCGGTCGAGGAGGCCGGGCTGACGGTGCACGAGCACCCGCTGCTGGTGCTGGGCCCGGACCAGGAGCCCACCCTGCCGGAGACCGCGCCGCCCGCGGGAGTGTCGGTGCGGGTGCTGGCCGCCGAGGACCCGGACCTCGCGAGCGCGGTGGCCGTCCCGCACCTCGCGTTCGGCGAGCCGGGCACCGCCACCGGCCTGGCCGGTCCCGACGAACTGGCGGCAGCCGCGGAGCAGTTGGCCTCCGACGGCACGGTCGAGCGGATCGCCGAACGGATCGCCGCCGGCCGTACCGTGCTCGCCGCGGCCGTCCAGGACGGTACGGCGCTCTGCGCCGGCCAGCACAACCCGGTCGGCCCGGTCACCGAGGTGGCCGGCGTCGGCACCCTGCCGACGGCCCGCCGGCGCGGCCTCGGCCTGGCGGTGACGGCGGCGCTGGTCGCGCACGCGCGGGCGAACGGCGTGCGGACGGTCTTCCTGTCCGCCGCCGACGAGGACGTCGCGCGGATCTACCGCCGGGCGGGTTTCCGCCCGTTCGCGACGGCCCTGATCGCCGAGCCCGCCGCGACCGAACCCACCGCGACCGAACCCGCCACGACCGAGCCCGCCACGGCCTAGCCGACGGCGAGCGAGGGGCCCGCCGGCACCGGCGGGCCCACCCGGCCGAGCCCCGACCCCCCGGCGCCCCGGCCGGGCCGGCACCAGGCCCAGGCGCCCGCGCCTACTCCTCGTCCTCGTTGTCCTCGCCGCTGACGTCCTCGCCCTCGGCCTCGTCCACCACCCAGGCGGCCAGCCGCTCGGCGACGCCGGACACCCCGAGCCGCCCCTCCCGGATGGCCCGGGCGAGGCTGCGCACCTCACGGGCGGTGGTCGCCACGGTGCACCCGCTGGCCACCAGGTAGGCGTAGGCGACGGCGGTGGCGAACAGTTCGTTGGTCTTCTCCAGGGCCGGCACCCGGATGAGCTGGTGCATCAGGGCGGCGGCGCGGTCCTGCGGTTCGGGGTAGACGGCGATGTCGAAGATCTCGGCCTGGTGGCGGGTGACCGCCGCGAGCAGCGATCCGTAGTCGGTGACCTGCGGGTCACCGGGTGTGTACTGCTCGGCTGTCATGAGCAGCCATGAGAGGTCGACCTCCAGGTTCAACGGCGCACGTCCTGGAGGTCTCCGTGCTCGCCGAACTCGGCGAGGAAGGCCGTCTCGTACTCCTTCATGAACTGCGCGGCGGCGTCGACGAACGCCCGCCCGGCCTCGCCCATGTCCTGCTGGACCAGGCGCTCGATGTACTGGTTCATGCTGATCCCCTGCTGCTCCGCCCGCTCCCGGGCCATCTCCGCGGTGGTGGCGTCCACCCGGACGTTCAGCTGTTTCTTACCCATGAAATTCAAGCTAGCGCTGAAGTGCTAGCACAACAAGGGCGCACACGCCCGGGCCGCGCGCCCCGGCGGCGCCCGCCGTCCGCCTGCCGGCGGACCGACCCGCCGGCACGTACGCCAGGAAAACGCCACCCCGGGCGACGCGGCGGGCGGGACTTGAAGAGTTCTTCACCTTCGTAGACTCTGAACTGCCCCGCGCATTCCCCGGAGCGGCACCGACCTTTTGGAGGCCGGCAATGACAGCGATGTTCGACCAGGAGCTGCGCGAGCAGCTCGCCCGGGCCCGCGAGGAACTCGCGGCAGCCCGGACCGACCAGGACGCCGACGGCGTCCAGGCCTACGAGGGCCGGATCGCCGGACTGCTGCGGCTCGCCGCCCAGCACGGGATCACCCTTCCGCACACCGCCGACGAGGCCCAGGGCTAGGGGGTCTGCGCAACGTCGCGGACCCGGCGGGACTTTGCGCACACCCCCCAGGACGGCGACGGCGGTCCCCGGAGGCTCCGGGGACCGCCGTCGTCATCTCCGCGCCAGGGCGCCCGGCCCGGACCGCCCGGCCGCGGGCAGTCCACCGGGCACGTCCGGCGGCAGCGCGGCCAGGAAGTCCGCCACCGCCTGCTCCAGCCGGGGAGCGGCCTCCGGCGCCAGCCGCGGCGGCCCGCCGTCCCGCAGCTCGACCGCCGCGTCGAGGACGAACGCGCCGCGGACGACGTACCGCGCGCCGAGCGCCGTCAGTACCGGCCGCAGCGCGTAGTCGGGGGCCAGCGCGTGGGCGAGGCTCCCGCCGGTCATCACCGGCAGCACCGTCTTGCCCGCCAGCCCGGACCGGGGCAGTGCGTCCAGGAAGGCCTTCAGCAGACCGCTGTAGGCCGCGTTGTAGACGGGCGACGCCACCACGAGCCCGTCCGCGGCGGCCACCGCGGCCAGGGCGTCGCGCAGCACGGCGCTGTCGGCCCGCCCGGCGAGCAGCTCGGCCGCCGGCAGGTCGCGGACCCGGACGTGCCCGGTCCGGAAGCCGGCCTCGGCCAGGAGCTGGACCAGGTGGGCCGTCAGCGCGGCGGTGCGCGAGCCGGCCGAGGGGCTGGCGGATATCGCGAGCAGGGAGGTCATCGGAAGGCTCCTTCGAGGGTCACGGCGGCGGGGCACGGCGGCGGGCAGCCCGGCCGCGGAGCGGGCCCCACCGGGCACCCGTCCGGACCCCGCCGAGCACCCGCCGGGCCACCCGTCCGGGCACCCGTCCGGGCACCCGTCCGGGACGCGATCCGAGCCGCCACCGGGGCCGCCTTTCGAGCCGCCGCCCGGGCCGCCGCTCAGGCCGTGGGCAGCTCGACGGACTGGCCGTGCCGGAACACGTCGAGCGGGTCCCACGCCGCCTTGATCCGCTGCAGGCGCGGGTAGTTCCCCTTGTAGTAGAGGTCGTGCCAGGGCACCCCCGAGGTGTTGAGGCCCGGGTCGTTGAGGTCGATGTCGGGGTAGTTCACGTAGCAGCCGTCGGTGACCCCGTTCGGCACCGGCACCCCGCCGGTGTCGGCGTAGACCGCGCGGTAGCAGTCGCGGGCCCAGCCGATGTTGCGGTCGTCGTCGGCCGGGTCGTTCCAGAACACCTGCCAGAGCATCTTGAAGGCCGCGTCCCGGTGCGGCGCCGCGGTCGCCGCCGGGTGGACCGCGTTGATCCGGCCGCCGTAGGAGGTCAGCTGCACGCTGATGTTCGGGTTGGTCACGTCCTCGCGGGTGAGGTGCGCGTGGAGCGCGTCGAGCTGGCCCTCGGGGAAGCCGGCGCGCATGAAGGAGGACTTGTACTCGGCGCGCAGCGTCGGGTCGTTGAGCACCCCGTTGGTGGTGCCGAGCATCCGGACCGCCTGGAGCCAGGGCAGTCGGCGCGGGGCGGCGAACTGGGGCATCGCGGGCAGTTCGCCCATGTGCCGGGTCAGCGCGCCGCGCTCCACGGTGACGCCCTCGCCGATCCGCTCCAGGTAGCTGGCGAGCAGCCGCTCGGCGCCCCGCGCCGAGGCGTCCACCAGGACGAGCATGCCGATCTGGCCGGCGCTGCGGTGGTTGAGCACCAGTTGGCTGATCAGCGCCCGCGCCGGGTCGTCGGGCCCCAGGTGGGCCACGTGCCAGTCGGCGTAGTTGCGGACCAGGCGGACGAACTCGTCCCGGCTCAGCTCGTCCCACGGCCAGCTGACGGCGCTGACCAGGAGCTCCTCGGGCGGCTTCGGCAGCAGGGCGCGCGGGTCCCGCCCGGTGGCGCCCGGCGAACGGAACCAGTAGCGGGTGACGACGCCGAAGTTGCCGCCTCCGCCGCCCGTGTGGGCCCACCAGAGGTCGTGGTTCGGGTCGTCCGGGTCGCGGGTGCCGATCACCGCGCGGGCCCGGCCGGCCGCGTCGACCACGACCACCTCGACCGCGTACAGGTGGTCGACGACCAGGCCGTGCAGCCGGCAGAGCGGACCCCACGCGCCGCCGCTGACGTGGCCGCCCATGGCGACGGAGTAGCAGAACCCGGCGGGGACGACGACGCCCCACTCCGGGTAGAGGGTCTGGTAGGTGCGCAGATTGGTGGCGCCCGACTCGACGGCTATCGCGTTGAGCCGGGGGTCGTAGCCCACCGCGTGCATGCCGGACATGTCCAGGATGATCCGGACCTCCGGGTTGTGGACGAAGTCCTCGTAGCAGTGCCCGCTGGAGCGCACGGCGAGCCGCTTGCCCCGGTCGACCGCCTCCTGGACGACGGCGACGACCTCCTCGGTGGCGCTCACCAGCCGGACCGAGTCGGGCGCCGCGACGTAGCGCTGGTTGAGGCCGCTGACCAGGTCCTCGTACTGGCGGTCGGCCTTGGTCACGGTGATCCCGCCGCGGCCCCGCAGGGGCTCCGCCACCGTCCCGCCGCCGACAGCCACGCCACCGCCGGTCACGCCACCGCCGTCCGCCGGACCGCCGTCGTGCAGAGCATTCCCGTGGTCCGAAGCACCCCCGTTGCCCAGAGCACCCCCGTTGTCCGAAGCCCCCGTGGTGGCCGTGCCGGCCACGTCTTCGATCATCTCTGTCACACCTTCTCTTCACGCGAATCCCGGGCGAATCGCCCGTCTGCGACGAACTGCCGAATTCCTGTGATCCCCCGTACGGCATTCGCGTACCGGCCGGGCCCTCCCGGCCGATACGCGGGACAGGATCGCGTCGTGAAATCCCCCGTGGTGTGCGATGTTTCCGTCAGCTGTCGCGCAGCGGCGGAATCACCTCACGGGCGACTCTTTCGAATTCCTCCCGATGGGCCTCCCCCGGCCAGTCCAGGAAGAAATCCGCGACACCGGCCCCGGTGAAGCGCTCGAAGATCTCCTCGTAGCCGTGCCGCCCCCTTCTCGGGTCCCAGGGCCCGAAGATCGTGTACCCGCGCCGGACGGCCGCGGGGTCGCGGCCGGCCTCGGCGGCGAGGCGGTCCAGCCGGCGGTTCTGCTCGGCGGTGATGCCGAGCACCTCCTGGGCGCTCGCGCCCGGCGGGCCGTGGGTGTTCCAGGCGTCGGCGCACTCGGCGGCCACCCGGATCAGCGTCGGCGACTGCCCGCCGACGATCAGCGGCAGCCGCGGCGACTGCAGCGAACCGGGTACGGTCACCACGTCCTTGACCCACAGCTGGGCCCCCTGGTGGCTGAACATCCCGCCGCGCAGCACCCCGTCGACGATCGCCAGGTAGTCCGCGAAGCGCTCGGCGCGCTCCTTGGGCGACCACGGGACCTGCCCCACGCTGTGGTGGTCCCAGGGGAACAGCCCGGCCCCGACGCCCAGGTCGAACCGGCCGCCGGAGAGGTGGTCGAGGGCGATCGCCTGCTTGGCCAGCTGGGCCGGCGGGCGCAGGATCTGGTTGGCCACCATGGTGCCGATCCGGATCCGCCGGGTGGTCACGGCCGCCATGGCCAGCACCGACCAGCTGTCGAACCAGAGGCCGCTCGGATTGCGCAGGTCCGCGCTGTGATCGGGTACGAACACCTGGTCGAAACCGAGTTCCTCCAGCCACCCCAGCCGCTGCGCGAGCACCGGAAAGGGCTGGTCCGGATAGAGCATGACGCCGAATCGGTGGGCGGGCGATCGGGAATGGTCCAATTGTTCGGTCGTGCGTGTTCCGGTCATGTCGGGCACTCTCCTTCCGGTGTCGGAGCCTACTGAGCCGCGGTCACCCGAAAAAGGTCACCCGGGGAATTCCCGCTCATCGGAGGAATTCCGGTACCGGCCGCGGATCCGGCACCGGCCGCCAGCCGTCCTCCGGGTGGTCGTAGGACCAGCGCGGCCCGCGCCGGACCAGTTCGCCCAGCGCCGCCACCAGCCGGTCGACGTGCTCGGCGGTGGTGCCCAGGCCGATGCTGGCGCGCAGCGCGCGGTCGCCCTGGTGCCCGGGTGCGTCGCTCAGCAGGGCGTGGACCGCCTGGTGGGCGCAGAACGCGCCGTCCCGGACGCCGATCCCGTGCTCCGCGGAGAGCGCCGTGGCGACCAGGCGCTGGTCGGCGGGCGCGTCGCCGCAGCGGGCGACGCTGAAGGAGACCACGCCGAGCCGCGGGTGTCCGCCCGGCCACAGGTCCAGCAGACGGACCCCGGGGACGGCCGCCAGCCCGCCGCGGAGCCGGGCGGTCAGCGCCTGCTCGTGCGCGGCGACGGCGTCCCAGCCGGTGGCCGTCAGCGTCCGGCAGGCGACCGCCATCGCGTGGGTGCCCACCACGTTCGGCGAGCCGCCCTCGTGCCGGTGCGGCAGCCCGGTCCAGCGGATGTTCTCCCGGCCGTCCTCCTCGGCGACCCGGGCGGTGGCCCCGCCGCCCGCCAGGTACGGGTCGGCGGTGTCCAGCCAGTCGGCGGAGCCCACCAGGGCGCCGGCGCCGAACGGCGCGTACAGCTTGTGCCCGGAGAGCGCGGCCCAGTCCACGCCCCAGCCGGCGAGGTCCAGCGGCCGGTGCCCGGCGAGTTGGGCGGCGTCCAGGACGGTGCGCGCGCCGTGGGTAGCGGCCACCTCCGCCAGCTCGGCGACCGGCCACAGCTCCCCGGTCACGTTGGACGCGCCGGTGATCACCACCAGCTTCGGCCCTCTGGGGGCACCGGCGAGCGCCTTCGCCAGCGCGGTCACGGCGTCCGCCGCGGTGGCCGGCCGGGCCAGCCGGTACACCGGGGAGCCGCGCCAGGCGAGCAGGGCGGCGTGGTGGTCGGTGGAGAACCGGAAGACCGCCGTGCCGGCGGGCAGCGCGCGTCCGAGCAGGTTGAGCGCGTCGGTGGTGTTGCGGGTGAACACCACCTGGGCGTCCGGGGCCGCGCCGACGAAGCGGCGCACCGTCTCCCGGGCCCGCTCGTACGCCCGGGTGGAGACCGCGGAGGCGAACCCGGCGCCCCGGTGCACGCTGCTGTACCAGGGCAGCAAGCGGTCCACCGCGTGCTGCACGGCCGCCAGGCTCGGAGTGCTCGCCGCGTAGTCGAGGTTGGCGTACGGCACCCACGAGCCGGTCACCAGCGGCACCTTGAGGTCTCCGCCGACGACCTCCGGCACGCCGCGGGTGGCCCGTTCCGGCCCGGTGGCGGTGGCGGGCATCACCGGGCCGTCCATCCACCGTCCATGACCAGCACCGAGCCGGTGAAGAAGCCCGCCTCGTCGCCGGCCAGGTAGACGACCGCCGAGGCCGCCTCCTGCGCGCTGGCGATCCGGCCGAGCGGGTGCAGGGCGGTGAACATGTCGGCCATCTCCTGGCTGCCACCCACCGAGGACCGGTACATCGGCGTGTCCACGGTCGCCAGCGCCAGGGCGTTGACCCGGATGTTCTCCCCGGCGTACTCCAGCGCGGCGGCCTTGGTCAGGCCCACCACGCCGTGCTTCCCGGCCACGTAGGCGCTGATCCCGGCGCCGAACCCGACCACGCCCAGCTGCGAGGCGTTGTTGACGATCACTCCGCCGCCGCGCCGCTGCAGGGCCGGGATCTCGTGCCGCATCGACAGGAAGACGCTGGTGAGCACCCGGCCGAGGTCGTCCGTCCAGGCCTCCGGCTTCTGGTCGGCGACCAGGCCCGGGGTGCCCAGCGTCCCGGCGTTGTTGAAGGCGATGTCCAGACCGCCGTAGTGCCGCTCGGCCGTGCGGACGGCGGCCGCGACGTCCTCGTCGACCATGACGTCGGCGGTGACGGCGATCGCGGCGCCGCCGGCGGCGGTGATCTCCCCGGCGACCCGGTCCAGTTCGCTCCGCCGCCGGGCCGCCAGCACCACGCTCGCGCCCTGTGCGGCCAGTGCCTTGGCGGCCGCCTCGCCGATGCCGGAGCTGGCGCCCGTCACCAGGGCGACCTTGCCCGCCAGCCGGTCCCGGGCGGGCGCGCCGAGCGGGGGCTGCGTCGTGTTGCGTTCGTTCATGGCTGGTGGTGGGGGCCGTCCGAGGCCGGCCCCGCTCCCTTCAGGCTCGGAGGATCGGCGTGCGGTGGATCGGGCAGGGGCGTGCGGTGGGTCGGGGAGGAGAGGGGCGGGGCGGGGCGGGGGCGGGGGCGGCTCAGTCGCCGGGGGTGCCGCGTTCGACCGGCGCGCCGATCAGCGACCCGTACTCGGCCCAGGAGCCGTCGTAGTTGCGGACGTCCGGCCAGCCCAGCAGTTCGCGCAGGACGAACCAGGAGTGCGCGGAGCGGGCCCCGACCCAGCAGTAGGTGATGGTGCCGCGGGCGGGTTCCAGCGCGGCGAACCGCCGGCCGAGCTCCTCGTCGGAGCGGAAGGTGTCGTCCTCGCCGACGACGTCCTGCCAGGGCAGGTGGACCGCGCCCGGGACGTGGCCGGAGCGCTGGGCCACCTCGTGCGGGTTGTGGCCGGTCGCGAAGGCCTCCCCGGCGAAGCCGGGCGCGAAGACCAGTCCGGAGTACTCCTCCGGGCTCCGGACGTCGATGATGTTGCGCTGCCCGATGCCGGCCAGGACGTCGTCCCGGGTCGCCCGGACGGCCGGGTCGGGGTCGGTGACCAGGTAACCGGTCGGCGGGCGGCCGGGCGACGCGGTGGTCAGCGGGCGGCCGTCCAGCTCCCACTTGCGGCGGCCGCCGTCGAGCAGCCGCACGGACCGGTGGCCGTAGAGGGTGAGGTACCAGTAGACCTGGGTGGCCAGCAGGTTGGCGTTGGCCGAGTACACCACCACGGTGTCCTCCTCGCCGATGCCCTTGGCCCGCATCAGCCGCTCGAATCCGGCCCGGCCGACGACGCCGAGCCGCAGGTCGTCCTGGAACTCGCTCCAGTTGATCCAGACGGCGCCCGGCAGATGGCCCTTGCGGTACTCGGTGTCCTCGTTGCCGGTCTCGACGAAGACCACTCCGGCGGTGCCGAGCCGGCGCTCGGCCCAGTCGCCGGTGACCAGGACGGAATCACGACCCATGGTTGCCCCTCGTGAAGTGACGGCCGGGTGGCCCCGGCGGGACTCCCGGCCCCCGCACGGGGCCGGGCGAAGCGGACCGGGCGGGGCCGGCCGGCGCACCGGGCGCGGCCCCGCCGGGCGGAGGTGTCAGGCCGGCGAGGTCTCGGCCGTCCGCTCCTCGGCACCGGCCCCGACCGCCTTGCCGCCACCGGTGCGGTCCCGGTGCCAGGCGTAGGCGCTGAGCAGGATGCCGAGGACGGTGACCCCGGCGGCCGCGAGGTAGACCGAGCGCAGGCCCGGGCCGTCGATGACCCGGCCGCCCAGCCAGCCGGCCAGGGCGGCCGCGAGCTGGTAGCCGGAGGCGTTCACCGCGATCGCCAGGGTCGGCGCCGAGCTGGCGGTGGTCAGCACCCGGGTCTGCATGCCGGGGATCACGGAGAAGCCCAGCGCCCCGATCACGAAGACCATCACCGCGGTGAGCACGGTGCCGCCGCTGACCGCCCACATCACCAGCAGGCCCCCGGTGAGCAGGCCCAGCAGGCCGACCTGGGAGGCCATCAGGGAGCGGTCGGAGAGCCAGCCGCCGACGAAGTTGCCGGCCGCCGCGCCCACCCCGTACGCCAGCAGCAGCAGCGGGACGGCCCCGTCGGCGAAGCCGGTGAGGTCGGTGAGCAGCGGCGAGAAATAGGTGAACACCATCAGCAGGCCCATGTTGGCGACGGCGGTGATGCCGATCGCCAGCTGGACGTTGCGGTTGCGGAACACCCGCAGCTCCGCCACCGCGCTGGTGGTGGAGGCCGCCACGTCCGGCACCAGCGGCAGCACCAGGACCAGGCCGACCAGGCAGACCGCGGCGATCACCGCGAAGGTGGCGCGCCAGCCGAAGTGGTCGCCGATGAAGGTGCCGATGGGCGCGCCGAGCATCATCGAGAGGTTCATCCCGAAGACCAGCTTGGACACGGTCGAGGCCTGCTTGCCCTCCGGGGCCGTGGACGCGGCGATCACGATCGCGTTCGCGAAGAACGTGGCGGTCACCAGCGCGGTGACGACGCGCGCGACGAACAGCACCGCGTACGCGGGTGCCAGCGCGGAGGCGACGTTGCCGACGATCACGATGACGAGCAGGCCGACGATGAGCGGCTTGCGCGGGTACCGGGCGGTCAGCGCGGTGAGCACCGGGCCGCCGATGATCATTCCGATGGCGTACGCCGTGACCAGGAGCCCGGCCGCGGGGATCGACACGTCGAGGTCGGAGGCGACGTCCGGCAGGATGCCGGCGATGACGAACTCGCCGGTGGTGATGCCGAACACGCACAGCATCAGGGAAAGGAGCTTCAACGACATGGTGTCTCTTCTGTCGGAACGGGAGCGTTGGCCGGCCGGCCGAGGGGCCGGAGCGGCCGTCAGGGGGCGGGCGGCGGGCCCGCGTAGCGGTACGCGTACGTGGTGCCCAGCGCGATGATGTGGTCGAGGTCGGGGCCGCCCACGTCCTCGGTGGGCAGCGTCAGGGCCCGGGCGTGCGGGATCTCCGCCTTCAGGAACAGGTCGAACTGCGGCCTGCGGTCCGGCTGGGGCGTGGAGTGGATGGTGAGGAAGCGGGCGTTCGGCGAGGTCGTCACGAAGCCGTGCGGAACGGTCCGCGGCACGATCATCGTGCTGCCGGCCTCGGCGACGAGCTCCTGCCCGTCGCAGATCATGCGCAGCGTGCCGTCCAGGACCATGAAGACCTCGTCCTCGTAGTCGTGGATGTGCAGCGGCGTGTTGTAGCCGCGGTTGCCGGTGTGCTGCACGACGGTGAAGGCGTTGCCCGTCGCCTCGCCGGGCACCCGTATCTGGGCCAGGCCGCCGAGCAGCCACACCGCGGTCTGTTCGGACTCGGGGATCAGCCGGCCCTTCTCGTCCCGGGCCATGTCGGGGAAGGTCATCGCGCTCCTTCGGTGGTCGTGGTGCCGCTCGCGGCGGCGGCCGGCGCGGTCCGTTCGCAGTCGGCGAGGAAGGCGCTCACGCCGTCCGGGGTGGACAGCGCCCGCCACATCGCGACCGGGTCGTTGAAGTTGCCGACGAAGGCGTCGGCGACCCGCCGGTCGACCGCGGCCCGCCCGAACAGCGCGCCGACGTGCGGCGGGGGCCCGGCGAGGAAGGCGTTGCTCCACTCCACGACGTGGCGCGCGTGCTCCCACAGGCGCGCGGACGCGTCGCGGCAGAACGCCTCGTCGTAGCGCCCCCGGTGCCGCGTGATCAGCTCGGCCAGCGCGAAGGCGGTGTGCGAGCCGAGGTTGGCGCCCTGGGCGGTGAGCGGGTCGTTGGTGATCCAGGCGTCGCCGACCGCCAGCGCGCAGGTGCCGTCGTCGAGCCGGGCCCAGCCCCGGCGGACCACCGGGGTGATGGCGCCCCGGGCGAGCTCGCCCGGCGCGGTCAGCGCGAAGCCGGCGGTGTCGATCCGCTCGCGCAGACCCGGGGCGTGCGCGGCGACCAGGTCCAGCACGTGCCGGTGGAAGCCCGCCGGGTCGGCGTCGGCGTCGACGTGGCCGGCGGACTCCAGCGGGCCGCCGGGGACGGCCTCGAAGGCGAGGACGTCGGCCCGGCCGGCCGGGGAGTAGAAGGGCAGTCGCAGGATCTCGCCGGCGCCGGGCAGGAAGTGGATGTCGAGCGAGTGCGGCACCTCCTCGTCGATCCCGAAGTAGATCCCGGCGCAGATCACCCGCTGGGGCGTGCTGTACGGCGAGCGGGCCGGGTCGGCCGGGAAGAGCCGGCGCACCGACCGGTTGCCGTTGGCGACGACCAGCAGGTCGTGGTGCCGGGCGAGTTCCTCGACCGGGTGGTCGCCGGTCACCAGTTCGCCGCCGCGGTCGACGAAGGCGCTGAGCAGCCGGGGCAGGTAGATCCGGAAGTCGACCACGCTGGACGGCGGCCGCAGGGCGGCCAGGAACTCCAGCGGCCGCGGCTCGCCGGTGTGCATGGTGACCGCCCAGTGCCGCACCTGCGCGTCGGCGAACTCCCATTCGTGGACGCCGAGTTCCCGCTCCCGTTGCTGGGTCGGCCCGAACCGGGCGGGGAAGTTGCGCGGCGGTCCGCCCTTGAGCCCCTCGATGCCGTGCTCCGAGTACACCGTCGCCGGGACGCCGGACTGCTGGAGGCGCAGCGCCAGTTGCAGGCCGGAGATGCCGGACCCGACGATGCCCACGCCGGTCATGAGGACACCGCCGCGGTGGCCGGGCCGGAGCCGGAACCGGAACCGGAGCCGGGACCGCCACCCGGGCCGGCGTCGGAGCGCAGCCGGGCGGCGAGCCAGCCGATCGACTCGATCGTGTAGCCGGCCGCCTCCGGCGAGGCCAGCGCCGAGGCGGGGATCAGCATGGGGTGGCGCATGCCGGCGTCGAGCAGTTCGCCGATCCGCTTGAGCACCGTCTCCCGGCTGCCGGCGATGACCTGGTCGGCCACCACCTCGTCGGGCACCACCGCGAGCGCCCGCTCCACCTCGGCGCGGGTGAGCAGGTGCGGCAGCAGTTCGACCAGGCCGCGGTAGTCCTCGCCGAAGGGGTGGGCGGCGCCGTGCCGCCGCCAGGCCCGGGCGCCCGCGTGCAGCGCGAGGAAGCGGATCGGGGTGGCCCGCAGCAGTTCCTGCGCGGCGGCGTCGGTCTGCGCCACCACGATCGGGACGCCCCCCGCGGCGACGACGGTGTCGGGGTCGCGGTCGGCGTCGACGGCGGCGGCGCGCACCGTGTCGAGCCGCCGGGCGTACTCGTCGGGGGCCATCAGCTCGGACGGGAGCCAGCCGTCGGCGTAGCGGCCGGCCAGGGTGAGCATCCGCGGGCGGTTGGCGCCGAGCCAGATCCGGGGCGTGCGGCCCTCGGGGGCGGGGGTGATGAGTGCCCGGTCGAGGGTGAAGTGGTGGCCGCGGAAGTCGTGCGGGCCCTCCCCGGAGAAGAGCAGGCGCAGCACGCGCAGCGCCTCCTCGACCCGGTCCACCTGGTGGTCGTGCGGCACGCCGTACGGCACGAGGTTCTCCAGCGCTCCCGCGCCGATGCCGAGGACGGGTGCCCGGTCGGTGAGCTGGGCGAGGGTCAGCGCGGTCTGCGCGAGCACGGCGGGGTGGCGCCGGTGCGGGTCGGTCACGCCGATGGCGAGCCGGACCGGGCCGGCCTGCGGGGCGAAGTTGCCCAGCACGGTAGCGAAGTCCAGGCAGCGGTCCGGGGTCGGCAGGCCCGCCGCGACGTGGCTGAAGTCGGTGTCCCAGGCCTGCCGGGGGAAGACGTTCATCAGGTGGTCGAAGACCAGGAAGGTGTCCAGCCCGGCCTGCCGGGCGAGGTGCAGCAGCCCCCGTCCGTCCTCGACCCGCCCGACCGCGTCCCAGACCAGGCCGACCTCGACACTCATGCTGCGCTCCTCACGGTCTGGGCCCGGGCGATGAACGCGTCGGTGCCTTCGGGGCTGGCGAGGCCGCGCCACATGGCGGCCGGCCGGTCGAGGTGGGCGACGAAGGCGTCGGCCACCCGCTGGTCGGCCGCGGCGGTGCCGAGCAGGGTGCCCAGGTGCGCCGGCGGCGGGCCGATGAAGAGGTTGGTGAAGTCGACGACGGGTTGGGCGCGCTGCCACATCCGCTCGGAGGCGGCGCGGCAGAACGCCTCGTCGTAGCGGCCGGTGTGGGCGCGCAGCACGTCGGCGAGGAGGAAGGCCAGCTCGGAGCCGAGGTTGGCGCCCTGGGCGGTGAGCGGGTCGTTGGCGATCCAGGCGTCGCCGACCGCCAGCGCGTACCGGCCGCCGGCCAGGGCGGCCCAGCCCCGGCGGACCACTGGGACGACGGCGCCCTGGAGCAGGTCCACCGGCCGGGCCAGCGCGAAGTCCTGCTCGTCCACGCGCTCCCGCAGGGCGGGCGCGTGGGCGGTGACCAGGGCGAGGACCTCCTTGGCGAACCCGTCCGGGTCGCCGCGGTGGTCCCGGCCGGTCAGCTCCGCGAACGGGCCGTCCGGAACGGCCTCGACGAGCACGGCCGTCACCTGCCCGGCGAAGGAGTGGTAGGTGGGGGCGTGGATCTCCCCGGCCCCCGGGACCATGTGCATCGTCATACCGGCCGGCTCCGGCGGACGGACCCCGTGGAACAGGCCGCCGGCCAGCCGGCGCGGCGCCGAGCGGTAGGGCGAGCGGGCGTCGTCCCGGGGGAAGACGTCGGTGAGCGCGCCCCGGCCGGCCGCCACGACCACCAGCTCGTGGCGTTCGGCCAACCGGTCCAGCCCGGCCCGGTCGGCCACCCGGAGGTGGACCGGGTCCCCGCCGCGCCGCTGGTACTCCTCCAGCAGCGCGGCGAGGTACATCCGGAAGTCGACCGAGCTGGCCGGCTTCGGCAGCCGGCCGCGGAACGAGAACCCGTCCGGGCCTTCCAGGTGGAGGTGCATCCACGCGTTGTCGTACGCCGGCGACGACCATTCGGTGACGCCGAGCGCGGATTCCCGTTCCCGGGTGGAGTCGAATCGAGTGACGAAGTTCAGCGGCGGACCGCTGCGGATGTCGTCGGGCCCCTGGGCCGTGTACAGGGTGGCGTCGATGCCGAACTGCCTTAGCCTCAACGCCAGATGAAGACCGGAGATCCCGGTTCCCACAATGCCGATACTCATGTTCTCGCTCCACCTGTGCCGGAAGTGCCGGCCTCCCGGCGTTGACGGGTGATGACGGGTGACGGGTGACGGGTGACGGGTGACGGGTGACGGAAGCCGTCGGGGGTTCGGCCCCGCGGGCGGGAGCCGGCCCGGGACGCCTCAGATGACCTCGACCCGCTGCAGATGGCGGGAGGTCGGCCCGGTGAAGGCGTTGCGCCCGTGCACCAGCGCGATGTTGTCGGCGATCACGATGTCGCCGCGGCGCCAGTCGTGCGCGTAGCAGTAGGCGGGCCGGTGCAGCCGCTCCGCCATCGAGGCGATGAACTCCTCGGCCTGCGCGCCGTCGACGCCGTCGACGTGGACGGACACCGGGTTCTTGTAGACCGCCGGGTCCAGCGGCTCGGCGAAGCGCAGCACGGGCACCCCGGTCCCGGGGTGCTGGGCGACCAGCCGCTCGGTGACCTCGCCGCCGTAGTGCACCATCTTCTCGGTGGTGTAGGTGACGCTGATCCGCGCCCAGAGGTCGCGCAGCTCGGGGTCGGCGTCCCGGTAGACGGCGGTGGTGTCGGAGAAGACGGTCTCCCCGCCGGCCCCCGCGGTCGCGTCCAGGCACTGGAAGAAGAAGTACCGCGGATCGGCCTCGACGAACGCACCGTCCCAGTGGAACGGCACGTCGCCGCTGGCGAACAGGTAGTTCCGGGGATTGTCCTCGACCACCAGGTCGATGACCTCGCCCGGCTCCCACTTCAGGACCACGCCCCATCGCCGGCAGTAGTCGGCGAATTCCTGCTTTCCGAGCAACGAGAATCCGCGGAGCACCAGGACCCGCGATTCCTCGGTCCAGCGGGCGAGCGTGTCCACCGGAATGTCGCCGATCCGGGCATTTCCGCCGGGAGCCTCGACCACGCGGCCGAACGGCCGGAGCGGAATGTGGCGCAGCTCCGCGGCCGAGGGAATGGAAGTCGTCATGGCGCGTTGTCCTCCTTTCTGGAACGGGCTTTCCCTACGGGCGGGCGGCGAGGTGCGGGGCGACGAAATGGCTCGGCCGGCCGTCCCGCCAGACGACGGAGGCCTGGAGGTTCTCCGCGTCCCACCGCTTGACCAGGTACCGGCTGACGCCGTCGTCGAGCACCACGCCGTGCCACGGGGTCAGCCAGCCGTCCCTGGTCGGCATGAGCTGGAGCCCGAACTTCTCCGAGTGCGGGGGCTGCGGGTGTATCGAGAGGCGTATCGCGTCGGGGAACTTCTCGGCGACCAGCCGGCTCCACGCGTTGCTGCGGAGAATGGTCTGGTAGGCGGCGTCCTTGGAGTTCTTCCGGAGCTGGTTCCGGGTCGTCCCGCCGCCCTGGCGCGCCACCGCGTCCTCGAACATGAAGCGGTGGATCCCGTTGAACAGCGCACGCGTGTTCCGGTCGGTGCGGACGTTCTCCTTGAGCTCGTCCAGCGTCGCGGAGTAGTTCTCCTCCAGCACGCGCCGCATCTTCGGGTAGTCGAGGCTGCCGAACGCGTCGTCCAGGCCGTAGAGGTCCAGCGCCGACCAGTGCGAGGCGCCGATCATGTCCGCGAGGGCCTGCCGGTAGGCGGTCACCGCCCCGTCGGTCACCCCGACGACGTCGCCGAAGACATGGCCGTCCGAACAGATCGTGACCCGGGCGCCGGGCGCGTAGAAGTGCCGCACGTAGTCGCAGAGCGACTGCAGGAAGCCGACCGCCAGGTGCTCGCCGAGGTCCGGCAGCGCGCCGAGCACCTTGCCCTGGTTCGGGGACTTCGCCGGGAACGCCGGCACGACGAAGTGGATGGGCTCGTCGCGCGCGGTGAAGCGCTCCATCTTGGCCCGGTGGACCTCGGAACACGCGTCGCAGCGCGCGTTCCCCGACGTCCCGCCGGGCTCCTCCGGTCCGGCCGGTCCGGCCGGTTCGGCTGCCAGCGCCTCGTCGATCCGCTGGTACCGGTAGAGCAGTTCGAGTACTCGCGCCGATGCCGTCCGGGCGGACGGCTCCCCCGTGGTGTTGTGGTTCAACACTCCTCCAGACAACATTCCCGTTCGGGCGCGAAGCCGGAATCATGCACTCCGCACGTGGCGGACTCGGGTGGAATTCCTGTCTGCACTCTCATTTCACCGCTCCTGAATTCGTGTCCGCGCCGGGCGGCACGGAACCGCTTCTGGGATGGTGCTCGGTGGTTCCCGGCGGGAGCCTCAGGATCGGTCGTGCCCAGTGGACGCCCGGCCCCCGACGGCCGTTCTCGCCGAAACGACGGCTGCGCCTCCGCATGCGCGGGTGGATCAGGGCACGCCGAAAGAAGCGGCCGGCCGGTTTTCGGCCACCCCGACCACGCCGTACCGGATTCTCCCGCGATCTCGCTGAGGCGTTGTCAGCTTCCCTCGCGCGCAAGGCTCCGCGCAATCCTCCATCGATTAGCATGATTGATGGATGGCGGAGCCAGCTCCGGGGCGATGGGAGGCAACGGCGATGGTCGGCGTGGACGACCCGGCGGTTCACCAACTGCGATCACTGCTGACGCTGGCCGAGGAGCTGCATTTCGGCCGCGCCGCCGCACGGCTCTACCTGACCCAGCCCGCCCTCAGCCAGCAGATCCGCACCCTCGAACGCCGGCTGGGGGTGCAGCTGTTCACCCGGACGAGCAGAAGAGTGACGTTGACGCCCCTAGGGCATGCCCTGCTTCCGCTCGTCCGGAACGTGGTGGACGCCGCGGACGAGCTGCGCGACGCCGCCCGGCACTCGCCCGACGACGGCGACGGGCCCACCCTGCGGCTGGGGCTCACCGACTGCGCCGCCGCCCTGGCCGCCACCCGCCGGGTGATCGCCACGCTCACCACCCTGCACCCGGGTCTGAACGTGGACTTCCACGTCCTGGACCTGGTCGAGCAGACCACCGCCCTCGCGATCGGCAAGATCGACGCCGCCTTCGTCTACCTGCCGGCGCCCGAGGGCTTCCACGCCGAGCCGCTCACCACCGAGCCCCGGGTGGTCTGCGTGGCCGCCTCCGACCCGCTGGCCCGGCAGCCGGTGCTCCGGCTCGCGGACCTCGCCGACCGGCCGATGGTCGGCCTCGCCCCGGAGGTCTCCCCCTCCGAGCGGAGCTTCTGGGCGATGGACCCGCGGCCCGACGGCACCCGGGTCCGCTACACCGGCCACCAGGTCACCCGGGTGGAGTCGCTGCTCTCCGCGGTGTCCTTCGACGGGGCGACGGCCTTCCTGCCCGCCGTGGCGGCCGAGCTCTTCCCCCGCCCGGACGTCCGCTACCGCCCGGTGGAGGGCCTGGTGCCCTGCGACTTCGGCGTGGTCTGGCCCGCGGACGACCAGGAGAAGCCCGGCATCGCCCTCCTCCAGGAGGTCTGCTGCCGGCTGCGGGACCAGGGCCTGCCCGCCGGGACGATGCCGGCCCCGGCCGCGCCCCCGGCCGCCGTCGAGAGCGCGGGCGACGAGAGCGCGGCCGCCGAGACCGCCGCCGGCACCGGGCCGGCCGGCGGCCTGGGCGTGTCCTTCGGCTGACCCGGGGACCGGCGCCGGCGCCGACCACCCCGGTCCTGACAAGCCCGCTCGCCCCGAAGCGGCCCCGCGGACGACGGCAGGCGGCGCCCGGAGCGTCCGGACACCGCCTGCGCGTCACTGCGAAAGCGCGAGAACCGCCAGGGCCGCGAAGCCCCGACTAGGCCGCGATCGGCTCCAGGATCGCCACGCACTCGAAGTGGTGGGTCATCGGGAACAGGTCGAAGGCCCGCAGCGAGACCGGCCGGTAGCCGCCCTCGCGGAAGTACCCGAGGTCCCGGGCCAGCGCGGCCGGGTCACAGGCCACGTAGGCGATCCGGCGGGCCGACAGGCCGGCCAGGTGCGCCACCGTCTCCCGCCCGGCGCCCGCGCGCGGCGGGTCCAGGACGATCAGGTCGGTGGCGGTGATGCCGGTGCGCGGCAGCAGCGTCTCCACCCGGTCGCACTCGATCCGGACGTTGTCCAGCACCGCCAGGTTGTGCCGGGCGTCGACCACGGCCTGCTTGGAGGACTCGATGCCGAGCACCGCGCCCTCCTCGCCGACCCGGTCGGCCAGCGCACCCGCGAACAGCCCGACGCCGCAGTACAGGTCGAGCGCGCTCTCGCCCCACTGCGGGTCCAGGCCGGCCAGCACGGCGTCGACCAGGGTGTCCGGCGCCTCGGGGTGGATCTGCCAGAAGCCGCCGTTGCTGACCCGCCAGGTCCGGCCGGCCGCACGCTCGCGGACGAAGGAGCGCCCGTGCACCTTGTGGATGTTGTCGTGCTCGTCGATCCGGGCGATCGACACCGGCTTGTCCAGCTCGACCAGCGGCAGCTGGGCGCCCGGCGCCGGGGTGAGGACGACCTGGCGGTCCGAGGAGCCCGCGGCGGCGATCACCTCGACGGTGGTGATGCCCGGCCAGTCGCGGGCCTCGACGCCCAGCTCCGTGACGCCCTCGGCGGCGATCAGGCAGCGGTCGATCGGCTGGATGTCGTGCGAGCGGTGCTTGCGCAGCCCGACCTTGCCGCTCTCCTGGTCCACCGCGTACTGCACCCGGGTGCGCCAGGCCGGCACCTGCCCGGCCGGCAGCTTGCCGCCGATCGGCTCGACGGTGCCGTCCCAGCCCGCCTCGGCCGGGGTGAGGCCCGCCAGCTTGGCCAGCTGCTCGGTGAGCACCTGCACCTTGAGCTTGCGCTGCCCGCCCGGGGTGACGTGCTGCCAGTCGCAGCCGCCGCACTTGCCCGGCCCGGAGAACGGGCAGGGCGGGGCGATCCGGTCCTTGGCGGGCTCCAGGATCTCCACCGCGTCGGCGCGCAGGAAGCGCGACTTCGTGGTGCCCTCGGTGACCTGGGCGATGACCTTCTCGCCCGGCAGCGCGTGCCGGACGAACAGCACCCGGCCCTCGTGGCGCGCCACGCAGTGGCCGCCGCCGTGCGCGACGGCGCCGATCTCGACCTCGTAGCGCTCGCCGACCAGCGGGTCGCCGCCGGGCCCCCTGGGGGCGGCCTCGACCCGTGGCGCGCGCGGCGTGCGCAGCACCTTCGGCGGGCGGACGGCCTGCTTGCGCGGGCGGTCCCCGCCCTTGGGCCGGTCGGCCGGCTTCTCCTTGCGCGCCTGCGCGGGGGCCGGGCGCTCGGGCTCGGGCTCCGGGGCGCGCTCGCCCGGCGCGAGCGGGGCGGTCTGCGCGGTGAAGCCGTCGCGGTCGGTGGCGGCCGGGCGCACGGGCTTGCCCCAGCGCGGCCGGGCGACCTGCCCGGGCTTGCCGGCGCCGCCCTTGCGGGCACCCTTCGCGGAGGACCCCTTCGAGGACGAGCCCTTGGAGCCGTTGGAGCGGGGCGGGGTGTTGCGGGTCACTGGGAGGAGTCCTTGCTGCTGTCAGCGGTGTCGTCGGGCTGTGTGGAGGCCTTCGACTTTACGGCCTTCGGCGCCCGCGGCTCACCACGACGAACGGCGCCGGGAGCCGACCAGGCCTTCTGCGGCTTGCGCCGTTCGGAGGACTCCAGCTGCCAGGGTACCGAGGTCACCATCACTCCGGGCTTGAACAGCAGACGTCCCTTGAGGCGCAACGCGCTCTGGTTGTGCAGCAGGTGCTCGTACCAGTGCCCGACCACGTACTCGGGGATGTAGACCGAGACCACGTCGCGCGGGCTGCTGCGGCGCAGGTTCTTGACGTAGTCCAGGACCGGCCCGGTGACCTCGCGGAACGGCGAGTCCAGCACCTTCAGCGGCACCTCGATGCCGCGCTCGTCCCACTCCGCCCGCAGCGCCGCGGTGTCCACCGGGTCGACGTTGACGGTGACGGCCTCCAGCGTGTGGGCGCGGGCCAGCCGCGCGTACGCCAGGGCCCGCAGGGCCGGCTTGTGCAGCTTGGAGACCAGCACGATGGCGTGCACCCGGGTGGGCAGCACCACGTCGTCCGGCTCCTCGGCGGCGACCAGCTCCTCGGAGACCCGGTCGTAGTGCCGGCGGATCGCCTTCATCATCACGAACAGCACGACCATCGCGGCGATCGCGATCCAGGCGTGGCTGATCTTGGTGGCGAGCACGACGATCAGCACGGCCATGGTCATCACCAGGCCGAAGGCGTTGATCGCCCGGCTGCGCTGCATGTGGCGGCGCTTGGCGGGGTCGGTCTCGGTGCGCAGGTGCCTGGTCCAGTGCCGGATCATGCCGGACTGGCTCATGTTGAAGGAGACGAAGACGCCGACGATGTACAGCTGGATCAGCCGGGTGGGGTCGGCGTCGAAGGCGATGATGAACAGGATCGCGGCCAGCGCCAGCAGGATGATGCCGTTGGAGAAGGCCAGCCGGTCGCCGCGGGTGTGCAGCTGGCGCGGCAGGTAGCGGTCCTGGGCCAGGATCGAGCCGAGCACCGGGAAGCCGTTGAAGGCGGTGTTGGCGGCCAGCACCAGGATCAGGCCGGTGACGGCGGCCACGAAGTAGAAGCCGGGCGTGAAGTTGGAGAAGACGGCCTCGCTGATCTGGGCCAGCGCGGTCTTCTGGTGGTAGCCGTCGCCCGCGCCGACCAGCTGCTCGGCGGGGTTCTCGGCCATCTGGACATGGGTGAGGCGGGCCAGCCAGATGATGCCCATGAACATCACCACGGCGATGGACGCCATCATCAGCAGCGTGGTCGCCGCGTTCTTGCTCTTCGGCTTGCGGAAGGCCGGCACACCGTTGGAGATCGCCTCGACGCCGGTCAGCGCGGCACAGCCCGAGGAGAACGCCTTGAGCAGCAGGAACACCATCGCGAAGCCGGCCAGCGACTCGTTGCCGGGCGTCGCCTGCAGGTGGAACCCGGAGCTCTCGGCGGGGATGTCCTGCCCCAAGCCGAAGTGCCGGACCACGCCGTACACCACCATGCCGAGCACGCCGACCATGAAGGCGTACGTCGGGACGGCGAAGGCGCTGCCGGACTCGCGGACACCGCGCAGGTTCATGCCCATCAGCACGATGACCACGACCACGGACAGGGTCAGCTCGTGGCCGCGCAGCGAGGGCACCGCGGACACCACGTTGGCCACCCCGGAGGTGGTCGAGACCGCCACGGTGAGGATGTAGTCGACCATCAGGGCGCTGGCGACCACCAGGCCGGAGTTGGGACCGTGGTTCACGGTGGCGACCTCGTAGTCGCCACCGCCGCTCGGGTACGCGTGCACGTTCTGCCGGTACGAGGCCACCACGGCGAGCATCACGACGGCGACGACGACGCCGATCTGCCAGGAGAAATGAATGGCCGAGGCACCCGCCAGGGAGAGCGTCAGCAGGATTTCCTCGGGCGCGTACGCGACCGAGGAGAGCGCGTCCGAGGCGAAGACGGGCAGCGCGATGCGCTTGGGGAGCAGCGTTTCCCCGAGCTTGTCGCTGCGCAGCGCACGCCCGATCAGGATGCGTTTCGGAAGGTCAGTCGGCATAGGCACGTTAAGGAATCGTAGGGGCTCTTAGGCCCGGGGTCCGACTTATGGCCCCCCCTTCGTCGCGACTGTGTTCGGTGGACCGGCTAGCGTGTCGGATACGAGCAGGCGGGCAACACTCAGGTTGTCGTACCCAGCCCCACGAACACGCTCGCCCCGGGCGACCGGGCGGGAAAGGAAGACGAACGGTGTTTGCGCAGGTCAAGAACCCAACGGGACGGGTGAGGTAGCGCCGGTGCACATCGTCATCATGGGCTGCGGCCGCGTGGGGTCCGCCCTCGCCAGAGCACTCGAGAAACAGGGGCACTCGGTCGCCGTCGTCGACCAGGACCCGACCGCGTTCCGCCGCCTCGGCGCCGGGTTCAACGGCCGGCGGGTCACCGGCGTCGGCTTCGACCAGGACACCCTGAAGGAGGCGGGCATCGAGGAGGCCGGCGCGTTCGCCGCCGTCTCCAGCGGTGACAACTCCAACATCATCGCGGCCCGGGTGGCCCGGGAGAACTTCGGCGTGGAGAACGTCGCGGCCCGGATCTACGACCCCCGGCGCGCCGAGGTCTACCAGCGCCTGGGCATCCCGACGGTGGCCACCGTCCGCTGGACGGCCGACCAGATGCTGCGCCGGCTGCTGCCGAGCGGCGCCGAGCCGCTCTGGCAGGACCCGAGCGGCACCGTGCAGCTCGCCGAGGTCGCCTACGACCCGCACTGGGTCGGCCACCGGATCAGCGGGCTGGAGGAGGCCTCCGGCACCCGGGTGGCGTTCGTCACCCGGCTCGGCGAGGGCGTGCTGCCCACGCCGCAGATGGTGGTGCAGGAGGGCGACCTGGTGCACGTCATGGCGCGCCGGGCCGACCTGCCGGCCGTCGAGGCCGCGTTCGCCCAGGGGCCGAAGGAAGAGGGTCACTGATGCGCGTCGCCATTGCCGGGGCCGGTGCCGTCGGCCGCTCGATCGCGAGCGAGCTGCTGGAGAACGGCCACGAGGTCCTGCTGATCGACAAGAACCCGAACTCCATCTCGGTGGAGCGGGTGCCCATGGCGGAGTGGCTGCTGGCCGACGCCTGCGAGATCACCTCGCTGGACGAGGCGGCGCTGCAGCGCTGCCACGTGGTGATCGCCGCCACCGGTGACGACAAGGTCAACCTGGTCGTCTCGCTGCTCGCCAAGACCGAGTACGGCGTGCCGCGGGTGGTCGCCCGGGTGAACAACCCCAAGAACGAGTGGCTCTTCAACGAGTCCTGGGGCGTGGACGTCGCCGTCTCCACCCCGCGCCTGATGTCCGCCCTGGTCGAGGAGGCGGTCAGCGTCGGCGACCTGGTCCGGCTGATGCGCTTCAGCCAGGGCAACGCCAACCTGGTCGAGCTGACCCTGGCGGAGGACACCGAGCTGGTCGGCACCCGCGTCGGCGACGTGGCCTGGCCGCCGGACACCTCGCTGGTCACCATCATCCGCGAGGGCCGGGTCCTCACCCCGGGCAAGGACGACACCCTGGAGGGCGGCGACGAGCTGCTCTTCGTGGCCGCCCAGGAGCGCGAGGAGGAGCTGGAGGACCTGCTCTCCGCGACCTCCGGCGCGCAGTAGCGGCTCCGGCCGACGACGGACGCCACGGCGGACAACAGCGGCGGGGCCCGCACTCGGATCCGAG
>NZ_JBHWUI010000090.1:0-35976 GCF_042737525.1 Kitasatospora sp. NPDC059973
CGGCCGGGTCGGAGGAGCCGGCCGCCGCGAGCACCACCGGTCCGGCGCCGGCCGGGCGGCCGCTCTCGGCGAGCCGGTCCGCCAGGGCGGCGGCCAGCAGCGGGCTCGGGCCCAGCGCGGGGGCGAGCCGGACGTGCGGCAGACCGGCACCGGCCAGCGCGCCGGGGATGTCCACCCGCAGGTGGTAGCCGGTACCGAGGAGCAGCGGCACCAGGACGGCGGGCTCGCCGGCGGACAGCCCGTCCAGCGCGGTGGGCAGGGAGGGCGCGGCGAGGTCCAGGAAGCAGCAGCGGACGTCGAGTTCGGGGCGCAGCGCGCGGACCCGGGCGAGCAGCGCCCTGGTCGCGGCCGTTCCGGCCGGATCGCGGCTGCCGTGGGCGACGGCCAGCAGCACCGGGCGGCCACCGCGCCGCGCCGGCCGGGCCGCCGGCCCCCGCACCGGGCTCATCACCGGCCGGGCCCGGGGACCGTCGCCGGGCACCCGGTCCGGCAGGTTCCGCGGGGCCGCGTCGGTCGTCCGCTCCGGCCCGTTCCGCCGCGCGGCTGTCCGGCGCATCAGGCCGCCGCCAGCCGGTAGCCGCGCTTCGGGACCGTCCGGATCAGCCCGCCGTGCGGCCCGAGCGCGGCCCGCAGCCGGCCGATCGCCGCCTCGACCGCGTGCTCGTCCGCCGCCGCGTCCACCCAGACGGTGCGCAGCAGTTCGGCCCGGCTGAGCACCCGGCCCGGCTGTTCGGCGAGCGCCCGTAGCACGGCCGCGCCGCGCGGGCTCAGCCAGTGGCTCTCGCCGTCGACCAGTACGGCGTTGCCCTGGAGGGTCAGCAGCCTTCCGGCGAGGGCGAGTTCGCGCCGGTTCCGGCCGGGCAGGGTCTCGCCGAGGTAGCGGACCAGGGAGCCCAGCCGGCCGCGCTCGGGGAACAGCACGGGCAGGCCGAGGTCGGCGAACGGCCGGGCGCAGAGCGCGCCGACGCAGACCGGCAGGACGTCGCCGCGCAGGGCGTCCAGCAGCGGCTCCCGCAGTCCTTCGGCGGTGGCCGTCTCCACGAAGGCGCTGACGGCCGGGGCGCTGGTGAAGGCGAGCGCGTGGACCTGCCGCCGGACGGTCTGCTCGACCAGCCGCCGTACCGGCGTCGGGTCGTCCGGGGCCTCCCAGCGGTAGACCGGGACGGAGATCACCTCGGCGCCGCGCTCGCGCAGCGCCGCCGCGAAGGCGTCCAGCCGGACGCCGTGCTCCTGGATGGCGACCCGACGGCCGGCCAGCGGGCGGGCGAGCAGCCAGGTGAGCAGCTCGTCGGTGGCCTCGGAGCCGGGGGAGAAGGCCTCGTCGAGGCCGCTCGCCCGGACGGCGCCGGTCGCCTTGGGGCCGCGGCTGAGCACCACGGCGTTGCGGCAGGCGTCGGCCAGGGCGGCGCCCCGGCCCCACCCCTCGGCGGCGCTCATCCAGCCGCGCCAGCCGACGCCGGTGGTGGCCACCACGTAGTCCAGCGGGGCGGCCAGGCAGAGTTCGGTGGCCCGGCGCAGGGCGAGGTCGTCGGCCAGCGGGGTGATCCGCAGCACGGGCGCCTCGACCACCTGGGCGCCGCGCCGGCTGAGCAGGGCGACCAGTTCGTCGCGGCGGCGGGCCGCGGTCACCCCGATCGTGAAGCCGGTCAGTGGGCCGGGGGGTGTGCCGGGACGCGGGCCGGTGGGGGTGGGGGAGGTTGCCATGGGCGCAAGGGTGCTTTCTCCGCGTTACGGCGGGGTTGCCCGCCGGTCACCCGGGCGTAAGCGAAACCGGCCCCCCGGTTACGGCTGATGTCCTGCCGCGCACCCCGCCCCCGGGAGGCCGTGAGCGAGGCGTACCGCGCGCGCAACACGGGGGACCCGACCGCGAAACGACCACCGGTCAGATTCTTCGGCATGAGGACGGCACCCGACGGACCACTCGCCGGACACCCGCCCCGCTCGCCGGACACCCGGCCCACCCGCCGTACCCGCCTCACCCGCCGCACCCGGCCCACCCGCCATACCCGCCGTACCCGGCCCACCCGCCATACCCGCCCCACCCGCTCGCCTGAGCAGCCCCCCCACAGACCCCGCCACCCCGCACCCCCCGTACGACCCGAGGAGTACCGCGATGACGTCGCACTCGCCCGACCGACCACGGGAGCTCGTCCTGGTCGGCCACGGCATGGTTGGCCAGCGCTTCCTGGAGGCCTGGACCGAGCAGCCCGGCGCCGATCGCTGGCGGGTCACCGTCCTCGCCGAGGAGCCGCGCCCGGCCTACGACCGCGTCCACCTCAGCTCGCTGTTCGACGGCCGGACACCCGAGGACCTCGCGCTCTGCCCGCCCGGCTTCCTCGCCGAGCACGGCATCGACCTGCGCCTCGGCGACCCGGTCACCGCCATCGACCGCGCCGCCCGTTCGGTCACCACCCGGGCCGGCCGGCAGGTGCGCTACGACGCCCTGGTGCTGGCCACCGGGTCCGCGCCCTTCGTGCCGCCCGTCCCCGGCCGGGACGCGGCCGGCTGCCACGTCTACCGGACCATCGAGGACCTGGACGCGATCCGGGCCGACGCCGAGCGGGCGACGATCGGCGTGGTGGTCGGCGGCGGCCTGCTCGGCCTGGAGGCCGCCGGCGCGCTGCGGGCGACGGGCCTGTCCACCCACGTGGTCGAGTTCGCGCCCCGGCTGATGGCCGTCCAGGTGGACGACGGTGGCGGGGCCCTGCTCCGCCGCAAGATCGAGGACCTCGGCGTGACCGTGCACACCAGTGCCGCCGCCGACGCCGTGGCGACCGGGCCGGCGGGCCGGGTGCGGGCGCTGAGCCTCTCCGACGGCCGCGAACTCGCGGCCGACCTGGTGGTGTTCTCCGCCGGCATCCGCCCGCGCGACCAGCTGGCCCGCGACTGCGGCCTGCCGGTCGGCGCCCGCGGCGGCATCGTGGTCGACGAGCGCTGCCGCACCGCCGACCCGGCCGTGCTGGCCATCGGCGAGTGCGCCCAGGCTGCCGACGGCCGGGTCTACGGCCTGGTCGCCCCCGGGTACCAGATGGCCGAGACCGCCGCCCGCGAACTGGCCGACCGCCCCGGCGACGGCTTCGTGGGCGCGGACACCTCCACCAAGCTCAAGCTGCTCGGCGTGGACGTGGCCAGCTTCGGCGACCCGCACGGCGCCGCCGAGGGCGCCGTCGACGTGCTCTACAGCGACAGCCGGCTCGGCGTCTACCGCAAGCTGGTGATCGGCGCCGACGGCGCGCTGCTGGGCGGCGTCCTGGTCGGCGACACCGACTCCTACGGCACCCTGCGCCCGCTCGCGGTGGCCGGGCGGCCGCTGACCGTCCCGCCCGAGCAGCTGGTGCTGCCCGCCGGGCTCTCCACCGCCGGACCGGTCACGCTGCCCGACGAGGCGGTGCTCTGCTCCTGCCACAACGTCACCCAGGGGGCGGTCCGCGCCGCCGTCCGTGAGCAGGGCTGCGACAGCGTCGCCGCGGTCAAGAAGTGCACCCGGGCCGGCACCGGCTGCGGCAGCTGCGTCAAGCAGCTCGGCACCGTGGTCGGCGAGGAGCTGGCGGCCGCCGGGTTCGCCCCGCAGACCGGCCTGTGCGAGCACTTCGCGCAGACCCGCGCGGAGCTGTACGAGATCGTCCGGGTCACCGGCATCACCGGCTTCTCCGACCTGCTCGACCGGTACGGGCAGGGCGAGGGCTGCGAGGTCTGCAAGCCGACCGTCGCCTCGATCCTGGCCAGCCTCGGCGGCGGCCACATCCTGGACGGCGAGCAGGCCGCGCTGCAGGACTCCAACGACCACTTCCTCGCCAACCTGCAGCGCAACGGCTCCTACTCGGTGGTGCCGCGGGTGCCCGGCGGTGAGATCACCCCCGCGGGCCTGATCACGATCGGTGAGATCGCCCGCGACTACGGCCTCTACACCAAGATCACCGGAGGCCAGCGGATCGACCTCTTCGGTGCCAGCGTGGACCAACTCCCGAGCATCTGGGCCAGGTTGGTGGACGCCGGCTTCGAGTCCGGCCACGCCTACGGCAAGGCGCTGCGCACCGTGAAGTCCTGTGTCGGCGAGACCTGGTGCCGCTACGGCGTCCAGGACTCCGTCGCCCTCGCGATCGAGCTCGAACTGCGCTACCGGGGCCTGCGCTCCCCGCACAAGCTCAAGTCGGCGGTCTCGGGCTGCGCCCGCGAGTGCGCCGAGGCGCAGAGCAAGGACTTCGGCGTGATCGCCACCTCGGCCGGCTGGAACCTCTACGTGGGCGGCAACGGCGGTATGACGCCCCGTCATGCCGACCTGCTGGCGGCCGATCTGGACCGCGAGACGCTGATCCGCACCATCGACCGCTACCTGATGTTCTACATCCGCACCGCCGACCGCCTGGAGCGCACCTCGGTCTGGCTGGACCGCCTGGAGGGCGGTCTGGACCACCTGCGCGCGGTGGTCATCGACGACTCGCTCGGCATCGCCGCCGAGCTGGACGAGCTGATGGCCCGTCACATCGGCTGCTACCAGGACGAATGGGCGGCCACCCTGGCCGACCCCGACCGGCTCCGGCGCTTCTCCTCCTTCGTCAACGCCCCCGGTACCCCGGACCCGGCCGTCACCTTCGTCCCCGAACGCGGCCAGATCCGCCCTGCCCGCCCCGGCGAGGACGGGCGCGTCCTCACCACCCCCGCTCCGGTCCTGGTGGCCGGGCCCCGACTGGAGGTGCTCACCCCGTGACCGTGGAAATCCACGACGGCACCCGCTGGCGTGCCGTCTGCACCCTCGACGACCTGCAACCCGGGCGCGGAGTGGCGGTGCTGCTCGACGGCGAGCAGGTGGCCGTCTTCCGGGACCGCTCCGGCGGCCTGCACGCCCTCGACAACCGGGACCCGTTCAGCGGCGCGCACGTCCTCTCGCGCGGCCTGCTCGGCAGCCGCGGCGAGCGGCCCACCCTGGCGTCCCCGATGTACAAGCAGGTCTTCGACCTGACCGACGGCCGCTGCCTCGACGAGGAGACCGCCCCCGACGGCACCCCCGCCGTCCTCAGGCTCTGGCCGGTCCGCAGCGCGGTGGAGCCGGCGCCCGCCGCGGCCCGCCCCGCCGTGCCCGCCCGCGCCACCGCGCAGGCCCCCGCATGAGCGCCGTCGTCGAGACCGGACGCCCCGGCAGCAGACCCGCCCCGACCGTGCTCGCCGGCTGGGACCCGGAGGACACCGCGTTCTGGGACCGGACCGGAGCCCGGATCGCCCGGCGCAACCTGGTCTTCTCGGTGCTCTCCGAACACATCGGCTTCTCGGTCTGGAGCCTCTGGTCGGTGCTCGTGCTCTTCCTCGGCCCCGCGTACCACATCGACACGGCCGGCAAGTTCACCCTGACCGCCCTGCCCACCGCGCTCGGCGCGACGCTGCGCCTGCCGTACACCTTCGCGGTGGCCCGGTTCGGCGGCCGCAACTGGACGGTGATCAGCGCACTGCTGCTGCTCGTCCCCACCGCGCTGGCGGCGCTGGTGCTGACCCCGGGCGTGCACTACGGCACACTGCTCGCGGTGGCCTGCGTCGCCGGGGTCGGCGGCGGCAACTTCGCCTCCTCGATGGCCAACATCAACGCCTTCTACCCGCACCGCCTCAAGGGCTGGGCGCTCGGCATCAACGCCGGCGGCGGCAACCTCGGCGTCCCGGCGGTGCAGCTGCTCGGCCTGCTGGTGCTCGCCACCGCCGGCGCGGCCCACCCCCGGCTGCTGCCGCTGCTCTACCTGCCGCTGATCGTGCTGGCCGCGGCCGGGGCCTGGTGGCGGATGGACAACCTCGCCGTCCCGCCGCGCGGCGAGGGCCGGGCGCTGCGCGAGGTCGCCCGCGACCCGTACGGCTGGGCGGTCTCCACCCTGTACATCGGCACCTTCGGCTCGTTCATCGGCTTCGGCTTCGCCTTCGGGCAGGTCCTCCAAGTGCAGTTTCACGACCGCTTCGACACCCCGGTCAAGGCTGCCGCGCTGACCTTCCTCGGGCCGCTGCTCGGCTCGCTGCTGCGGCCGGTCGGCGGGCGGCTGGCCGACCGCTGGGGCGGTCCGCGGGTCACCCTGGCCACCTTCGTGGGGATGGGCGCCGGCACGGCCGTCGTGCTGGCCGCCTCCCGGGCCGGTTCGCTGCCGCTGTTCCTCGCCGGCTTCGTCGCGCTGTTCGTGCTGAGCGGCATCGGCAACGGCTCGACCTACAAGATGATCCCGGCGCACTACCAGGACCGGGCCCGGGCGGAGGTCGCGGCCGGCGCCGATCCGGCCGGGGCCGAGGCCGACTCGCGCCGCCGGTCGTCCGCGCTGATCGGACTGGCCGGGGCGGTGGGGGCGTTCGGCGGGGTGCTGGTCAACCTGGCCTTCCGGCAGTCCTTCCTCAGCACCCACAACGGCGACGCCGCGTACCTCGGCTTCCTCGCGGCCTACCTGTTCTGCTCGGCGCTGACCTGGGCGGTCTGGCTGCGGCCCCGCGCGTCACGCTGACCGCGGTCGCGCGGACCGGCCCCGGGGTGTCGCCCACCCCGGGGCCGGTCCGGTGCCCGGGCCCGGGCGGACGCGATTGCTAGGGTCGTCGCATGGCATCGAGCAGTGCGACGACCCCCGGCCGGCTGCGACGCGACGCCCAGCGCAACCGCGACCTGCTGCTGGCCGCCGCCCGCGAGCTGTTCTCCCGGCAGGGCCTGGACGTCCCGCTGGACCAGATCGCCAAGGAGGCCGGCGTCGGCAACGCGACCCTGTACCGGCACTTCCCGACCCGCGAGGCGCTGATCGCCGAGGTCTTCGCCGACGCCGCCGCACTGCTCGACGGCGCGGCCCAGGAGGCACTGGCCGCCGAGGACGCCTGGAGCGCGATCGAGCGCTACTTCGAGCGGATCTTCGAGCTGGTCGCCGCCGACCGGGGCATCAACGACCTGGTCACCCAGGCCATCCCCACCACCCCCGCGATGATCGCGATCAGCCGGCAGAACGCGGTGACGGTCGGCACCCTGGTCGCCCGGGCGCAGCAGCAGGGCACCATGCGCCCCGACGTCGCCACCATGGACCTGCTCTTCATGCTCGGCCCGCTCTGCCGGGCCCTGCCCGCCACCACGGAGCTGCGCCCCGACCTCTGGCGCCGCTACCTCGCCCTCCTGCTCGACGGCTTCCGCACCCGGGCCGCCCACCCGCTCCCCGTCCCGCCGATCGGCGAGGAGCACCTGGACAAGATGTTCGCCGACCTCTGGGAGGCGGACGGCCCCGGCGCCTGACCCGGCCGCGCACCCCGCTGCCGTCCGGGGGGCGTCAGAACCGCGTACGGATCGGCCCGCCACGCGTCAGGGCTCCGTCAACGGACGGCCGCTCCGGCCGCGGCCCGGCTTTGCTGAGTCCGACAGCGAGACAGCGAGACAGCGACAGCGCGGCAGGACAGGCCGGAAGGACGGGCAGGGCGATGGCGGACAACGGCGCCGGAATCCACGGGGACGAGCCGACGGACGAGCTGACGGGCGAGTCGACGGTCGGACCGGGGGTCGGACCGGACTGGCGCGGCCGCCTCGTGGTCGGGCTCAGCGGGTCACTCGGCAGCCTGGCCGCCCTGCACCACGCGGTCGCCGAGGCCCGCCGCACCGGCGCCGAGGTCCTCGCGGTGCTCTGCTGGACGCCGGCCGGCGGCGAGTTCGGCTACCGCCGGTCCCCCTGTCCGCCGCTGCTCAGCGCCTGCCGCGACGCGGCCGTCGCCCGGTTGCGGCAAGCCCTGGACGAGGCCTTCGGCGGCGGCCCGGCGGGCGTCCGGCTGCGCTGCCAGGCCGTGCGCGGGGAGACCGGCCGGGCCCTGGTCCGCTCCGCCGACCGCCCCGGGGACCAGCTCGTCCTCGGCGCCGGCGGCCGCGGGGCGCTCGCCCGCGCCCTGCGCCCGTCCGTGACGGCCTACTGCGTGCGGCACGCCGCCTGCCCCGTCCTGGCGGTACCCCGGCCACCGCTCCAGCGCGACCTCGAAGCCCTCGAACGCCACCACCACGTCCGCGCGCTGCCCCTCACCGTCGGCAGCTGACCTGGGCCCGCTTCGCTCGGTCAGCGGGCCGGGTCGGCCGCCCGGGCCGGTGCGCCGACGGCCGCCGCCTCGGCCAGGACCCGGGCGGTCGCGCGGCCGGCCCGCACGGCGTGGTCCGCCCGGGCGGGGCGGCAGCGCTCCACGGCCGGGTCGTACTCGGTCAGCACCACGCCGGCGTGGTCGGAGTCCAGCTCCAGCAGCCGTACCGGTGAGCGCCGCTCGGTCAGCGCGGCGTGCAGCTCCCGGCTCAGCGCCGCGGGCACCAGGTCGTCGGCGGTGCCGTGCACCAGCCAGACCGGGACGGGGGAGGGCCGCTCGGCGAGGAGCGGCAGCGGGGCCTCGCCCGTGGTCACGGCCGGGCGGCCGTAGGCGGAGGCGATCCCGACGGCCGCCGTCGGGCGGACCTCCTCGGGGGTGTCCGGGTGGGTGGCCAGCGCGACGGCCTCGCGCCCGCCCAGCGACCAGCCGGCGAGGACGAACCGGGCCGGATCGCCGCCGAACGAGGCCGCCTCCCGGCGGGCGTACTCGAACGACGCCAGCAGCCGCGCACGGCCGCCGTCCTCCTGGTCCGAGCGCCAGTCGGGGACGAGCACCAGCAGCCCCAGCCCCGCCGCCTCCTGAGCCAGCGGCCGCAGCACGTCCCGCTCGTCCGAGCCCCGCCCGTGCCAGAGCAGGACGACGGCCGCCGGACCTTCGGCACCCACCGGGCGGTGGACGTCCATCAGGTGGCCGGGGGTGTACTCGACGACCTCGGGCGGGGTGGGGCGCTGACCGGTCATCCGGGATTCTCCTCGGGTTCGGGACGGGGTCTCCGAGCTGGTACTGTACTTCCTGTCGCGAGGGAGATGATCTCTCGTCAGGCGTCAGTGGTGCTACCGGAGCACGTCCTACTTTCAGTAGGGAGAGTCCGTTCAACCCGGGCCTGGCGCTCCAATTCGGACGAGGTCCGGTGCCTTTCCAGGCACCGGGCCTCTTCTGTTTTCCCGGATTCGGCCGATGCCCGGGCCGGTTCGGAGCACGGCTCCTGACCTGCTAGTCTTCTTCCTGTCGCGAGGGAGATGATTCCTCGTCAGGCGTCAGTGGTGCTACCGGAGCACGTCCTACTTTCAGTAGGGAGAGTCCGTTCAACCCGGGCCTGGCGCTCCAATTCGGATGAGGTCCGGTGCCTTTCCAGGCACCGGACCTCATTCGTTCTCCGGGTACCGACGGTCCCATCGCCGGGGCCGGGCCGCCGGAATCGCGCCGGACGGAATCGCGTCGGCCGGACGGAATGCGGTCGGCCGGCCGGAACGCGGTCAGCCGGGCTGGCGGTCGGAGCCGAGTTCGCGCGAGATCCGCAGCCCGACCTGGGCGACCACCGGGCCGAGCGAGCGGACCCGCGCGGCGGTCATCCGCGAGGTGAGGCCGGAGACGGACAGCGCGGCGGTCACCTCGCCGGTGTGGTCGAAGATCGGGGCGGCGACGCAGCGGACCTCGGGCTCGTTCTCCCGGTCGTCGATCGAGTAGCCGCGGGCGCGGATCCGGGCGAGGTCGGCCCGCAGGTGCGTCTCGTCGGAGATGGTCCAGGCGGTGACCGGGCGCAGCCCGGCGGCGACCACCTCGGTGACGGCCTCGTCGGGCAGCCAGGCGAGGATCGCCTTTCCGGTCGCGGTGCAGTACGCGGGCGCCCGGCTGCCGACCCGTGAGGCCATCCGGACGTTGGTCTCGTCCTCGACCTTGTCGAGGTACACGATGCCGGGGGCCTGCCAGACCGTCAGGTGCACGGTCTCGCCGGCCTCGCGCTGCAGCCGCCGCAGGTGCTCGGCGGCGACGCTGCGCAGGTCGAGGGTGGACAGGTAGGCCTGGCCGAGGCGGAGCGAGCCGTGGCCGAGGCGGAACCAGCCGGTCTCCCGGTCGCGGTCGAGCAGGTGCTCGTCCAGCAGTGGTCCGGCCAGCCGCAGCACGGTGCTCTTGTTGAGGCCCAGCGCCTCGGCGAGCTGGGCGAGCGGTACGCCCCGCCCGTTGCCGTGGTCGCGTACGTGGCCGAGGACGGCCAGCGCGCGGCGCAGCGAGGACGACTGGTTGCGCTCGGAACCCGCCGCCTTCTTCGCGGCCGCCTTCGCCGGTTCCGCGCCGTCCTTCGCCGGCTCCCCGGAGTCGCTCCCGTCGACCGCGCCGGCCGCCGGCGCGGGCTCCGGCGCGGGTCTCGGTCCGGGCTCCGATCCGGTCTGTGGCCGGGCCTGCGACCCGGTCCCCGTCTCCGTCATCGGTCCGTTCCCCTCTCGTTCCACCGCCGGACTGCGGCAGTGGTCAGACGGTACCCCCTCGCGCCGGGTTAGCCGATTCTTCGATACGGCGTTGTGCATTGCAAAACTTCCCGAACGGCCTCTTGTTGCCCCCGAGCGCCCCCGCCTAACGTCCGTGGCATCGAGCAGGCGCCGCGGCCCACCCGAGCGGTCGCTCTGCCGTACCCCCACATCAAGGCGTTCACGCACCCACCATCGGCCCCGGTCAGGGCCTGCTTCGACGTGCCCGTCCCCAGCGGCGCACGTCTCGGCGGCAGCTGTCGGGAGGGGAGGTCTCCACCCATGCGACTCATCAGACGGACCGCCGCGGCCACCGTCCTCGCCGCCAGCTGCCTCGCGGCCGCCGCCTGTTCGCCCGGTACCGCGCTGCCGGCCGGCGACCGGGCCGGCGACGACCGGACGGGCACCCTTCAGGTCTGGCTGTACAACGAGGCCGGCAACGCGGCGAAGGAGGCGGTGATCAGCAAGGCGATCACCGAGTTCCAGGCCTCGCACCAGGGCGTCACCGTCGACATCAGCTACATCGACACCGATGCCTCGGCCCGCGCCGCCAAGATGAAGGGCGCGTTCAACGACCCGAACAGCGCCCCGGACCTGGTCGAGTTCGGCAACACCGACCTCCCCGGCTACGTCGCCGCCGGCGGCCTCGCCGAGATCGGCGCCGACCTCGACAAGTGGAAGGACAAGGGCGACCTCGACCCGGCGATCGCCAAGACCGCCGTGCTGGACGGCAAGACCTACGGCCTGCCGTGGTGGGTCGGCGTCCGTGCGCTGTACTACCGCACCGACCTCTTCACCGAGGCCGGGCTGAGCGCGCCGAAGTCGTACCAGGAGCTGGTGGCCGCCAACCAGAAGATCCACGCCGCGCACCCGGACACCTTCGGCATCGCGGTCGGCGGCAAGTACACCTTCGGTGCGCTGCCGTTCGTCTGGGACGCCGGTGGCGACATCGCCACCAAGGACGGCGCCGCGTTCAAGGCCGGGATCAACTCGCCCGCCGCGCAGGCCGGGATCAAGCGCTACACGGACCTCTTCGGCGCCGACGGCTGCCCGGCCCAGCAGTGCGCCGACCTCACCGGCGGCAAGACCGTCGACCTCTTCGCGGCCGGCAAGTCCGCGATGGCGATCCTGCCCAACTCCAGTCGCAGCAAGGTCGACGCGGGCCCGGTCAACGGCAAGTACGGCGTCGTCCCGCTGCCCGGCGAGAAGTCCGGGTCGATCGCCCCCGCGTTCGGCGGCGGCAACAACCTCGGGGTGATGAAGGCGGCCAAGCACCGCACCCTCGCGGTCGAGTTCGCCGAGCTGCTGGCGAGCCCCGGCTACCAGGAGCAGATGTACGACGCGATGGGGAACCTGCCGACCCTCAAGTCCGTCAACGACAAGGTCGCGGCGAAGGACGCCTTCCTGAAGCCGTTCACCGACACCATCGCGGCCGGCACCAAGTTCGTTCCGCTGGACCAGGCGTGGGCGCAGATCGACGCGCAGGCCGTCATCCCGACGATGCTCCAGCAGATCGTCACCGGAAAGTCGGACGTGGCCAAGGCCTCGGGCGACGCCGCCACGCAGATCACCTCGGCCTTCGCGGCCGGTCACTGATCGCACACCCGAGAGAGCAGGCCCCGAGAGAGGTCCCGTACGTGTCCGCACCCACCACGACTGCCCCGGCGGCGTCGACTTCCCCGAGCGGGCGTCGTCGGGGCACCGGCCCGGCCGCGCCCCCGCGCGGCCGGCGCCGCCGCCCACCGCTGCTGCTCCTCCTGCCGGCCGCGATCATCATGATCCCGCTGGTGGCCTACCCGATCTACCAGCTCGGACTGCTGTCGGTGCTGGACTTCGGGCAGGCCCAGGCGTCCGGGGGAGTGCCCACCAGCTTCGTCGGCCTCGGCAACTACGAGAAGATCCTGAGCGACACCCAGTTCTGGTCGGTGCTCACCCAGACGATCGGCTTCGCCGCGTTCTGCGTGATCGCCACCCTGGCCGTCGGCGCCACCCTCGCGGTGCTGCTGACCAGGGTCGGCCGGGTGGCCCGGCTGGTGCTGACCACCGCCGCGATGGCGGCCTGGGCGGCGCCGGCGATGACCGGATCGACGGTGTGGAGCTTCCTGTTCGACACCAACCTCGGTCTGGTCAACAAGACCCTGGTCGACCTCGGACTGAGCGGCTTCCACGAGTACAACTGGTTCTACGACAAGTGGTCGGCGTTCCTCATCGTCGGTGCGGTGGTGGTCTGGCACTCCTTCCCGTTCGTGATGGTGACGCTCTACGCGGGCATCCGGGCGATCCCCGAGGAGATCCTGGAGGCCGCCGCCCTGGACGGCGCCAACACCTGGACCACCTTCCGCCGGATCACCGCCCCGATGCTCCGGCCGATCCTGACCGTCGTGGTGATCCAGTCGGTCATCTGGGACTTCAAGGTCTTCACCCAGATCTACGTGATGACCGAGGGCGGCGGCATCGCCGGGCAGAACCTCGTGCTCAACGTGTACGCGTACCAGAAGGCGTTCGCCTCCTCCCAGTACGGGCTCGGCGCGGCGATCGGCGTGATCATGCTGCTGATCCTGGTGATCCCGACGGTCCTCTACATCCGCACCCTGCGACGGACGGGGAATGAACTGTGAACGCCCGTAGCCGCTGGCGGCTCGCCGCCAACACCACCGCGATCCTGGTGGCCGTCGTCACCGCCTTCCCGATCTTCTGGATGGTGCTGTCGGCCTTCAAGCCCAAGGGCGAGGTGCAGTCGCTGGATCCCAGGCCGTGGACCGCCCACCCCACGCTGGAGAGCTTCCGGCAGGTGCTGAGCGTCGACGGGTTCGGCCGCTACTTCCTCAACAGCCTGGTCATCGCGCTCTCGGTGGTGGTGCTGTCGGCCCTGGTGGTCTTCCTGGCGGCGGTGGCGGTGACCCGCTTCCGCTTCCGGTTCCGCACCACGATCATGGTGATGTTCCTGATCGCCCAGATGATCCCGGTCGAGGCGCTGACCATTCCGCTGTTCTTCATGTTCCGCGACGCCGGCCGGGTCGCGCCGGGCATCGGCCTCAACACCCTGGCCTCACTGATCCTGGTGCAGCTGGCGTTCTCACTGCCGTTCGGCATCTGGATGATGCGCGGTTTCGTCGCCGCCGTCCCGGTCTCCATCGAGGAGGCCGCCCAGATCGACGGTGCCAGCCGGACCCGCATCCTGTGGCGGATCCTGCTGCCGCTGGTGGCCCCCGGTCTGGCGGCGACCAGCGTGTTCTCCTTCATCGCGGCGTGGAACGACTTCGTCTTCGCCAAGACCTTCATCATCAGCGCCACCGAGAACCAGACGCTCCCCTCGGCGCTGCTGGTGTTCTTCAAGCCGGACGAGAACGACTGGGGCGGCATCATGGCGGCGTCCACCCTGATGACCGTGCCGGTGCTGATCTTCTTCATCGCGGTGCAGCGCAAGCTGGTCTCCGGGCTGGCGGGCGCCGTGAAGGACTGACCCGCGAGGAAGGGGCCGAGGCGGGTGACAGCGGCCCGGTCACGGGAGTGGGGTCCCAGGCCGGGCACGTGCCGACGGGCGACCCGCCCGGACCGCGGGGGCGGTGGGCCCGGCCCACCGCCCCCGCGGTGCGGAGCGGGCAGGAGCTCAGATCGTCGTCCGGTCGGTCGGGTCCGAGTTCGGTCCCGGGTTCGGGTCGGGGCCCGGACCAGCCGGTTCGCCCGGAGGGACGGAGATCAGGGTGAACACCGCCCCGCCGTCGTCCCGCACCACCGCGAGCCGCCCGTACGGGGTCGGCTCGGGCCCGTCCAGCACGCTCCCGCCGAGCCGGACCGCCCGCTCCACCGTCCGGTCGGTGTCCGCCGCCCCGAAGTACACCGCCCAGAAGGCCGGTGGGCCGTCCGGGTCGATGCCCGGGTCCCCGCCGATCCCGCCGACCGGCTGCCCGCCGACCCGGAAGACCGTGTGGTCGGCCGCGGCGGCGTCGTCGTATCCGTAGCCGAAGACCCGGCCGTAGAAGTCCCGGGCGGTGTCCGGCGCGGGGGAGAGCTGATCGTTCCAGGCGACCGTGCCGGGTTCGTTCACCAGGCCGGCCCCCGGGTTGAGCGACCCCTGCCAGAGCCCGAAGACCGCACCGAGCGGGTCCACCGCGAGCACCCCGCGCGCCTGGTCGGGCACGTCGAACGGCTCGAAGACGACCAGTCCGCCCGCCTCCTGGACCAGTCCGGCCGTCCGGTCGGCGTCGTCCACCGCGAGGTAGGTCGTCCAGGCCGGCCGTCCCTGCCCGTCGACCTCCCGGCGCGACCTGATCCCCGCCACCTGCACCCCGCGCACCGTCGCCACCAGGTACTCGTCACCGGCCGGGCCGGTCGCCACGTACTCCCAGCCGAACAGCCGGCCGTAGAACCGTCGTGCCCGCTCGACGTCCGGCGCGGCCAGTTCGGCCCAGCACGGGACGCCCTCGTGGTACCTGCCGGCCTTCGGCATGCCGTCCTCCAAGCCCTGGCGGACCCCTCGGCCAGCCTCCGCGACCCCCGGCCCCCCGGCAACCGGGACGCCCGGCCCGCTCCCGGCCGTGGCTGCTCAGGCCACCCCGCGCGGCCGGAACTGGACGCTGATCCGCGGCCCCACCGGCCGGGCGGTCTTGGCGATCGCGTGCTCCCACGTCCGCTGGCACGACCCGCCCATGACCAGCAGGTCCCCGTGCCCGACAGGGTGGCGGACGACGGGCCCGCCGCCCCCGCGCGGGCGCAGCAGCAGCGTCCGGGGCTCGCCCACCGAGACGATCGCGACCATGGTGTCCTCGCGGTCCCCGCGCCCGATCCGGTCACCGTGCCAGGCCACGCTGTCGCGCCCGTCCCGGTAGTAGCAGAGCCCCAGGGTCCGGAACGGCTCGCCCAGTTCCTCCGCGTAGTGCGCGCTCAGCGCCGCCCGGGCCGCGCCCAGCAGCGGGTGCGGCGGCGCGTCGCGCTCCCCGTAGGACGCGAGCAGCCGTGGCACCTCCACCACCCGTTCGTACATCTCCCGCCGCTCGGCCCGCCACGGCACCTCGGCCGCCAGCTGTTCGAACAGCCCGGTCGCCCCGTGCACCCACCCGGGCAGCAGGTCCACCCAGGCGCCGGCGCCCAGGACCTCCCGCCGTACCCCCGTGAGAGGCCCCAGCGCGGCCCCGCCCCCGTCGGCGTCGTCGAACAGCGAGGGCTGGAGGTGCAGGGTGCTCGGCATGGCTCCAGCCTACGCCGTTATCGAACGTATGCTCGAACAGTTTCCTCGGGTGCGGGTTCCCGCCGTGGGGGCCTCCCTCGCCGCCTGCTTCACGAGGGCGGCGAGCCGCGCTTCGACCTCGGCCGTCACCGGGTGAGCGCGAAGGCGTTCGCCCACCTGGCGCCGTCGCCGAGCTCCGTCTGGTCGCGGCCAGTGGGTGAGCGGGGGCGCCGGGGAAATCGCCGCGCGGGTGGTGGCGAAGAGCCTCTTCGGAGGGCTCGACGCGCTCCCCGGCTGTTCTATTTCTGACATGCGGCGGTCGAATAGCGGTGATATGACTCGTTTGTCCGCCGCCCACCTCCGGGCGGCGCGGTTCACCGCGTGGCCACCGACGGTCGGTCGGCCGGCGGGAGGAGGACACCGTGGACGACTACCCGTTGCTCAACCTGTTCTGGACGATGCTGGAGCTCTTCCTCTTCATCCTCTGGTTCTTCCTGCTCTTC
This sequence comes from Kitasatospora sp. NPDC059973, assembly GCF_042737525.1. NCBI lineage: Bacteria > Bacillati > Actinomycetota > Actinomycetes > Kitasatosporales > Streptomycetaceae > Kitasatospora > Kitasatospora sp. NPDC059973. The sequence goes on from NZ_JBHWUI010000090.1 coordinate 15,966, forward strand.
AAGATCATCTCGGATATCTTCCGCAGTCATGACATGGGCGGTTGGGGCAAGGCCGGCTGGCTGATCTTCGTGATCCTGCTGCCCTTCCTCGGCGTCTTCGTCTACCTGATCGTGCGCGGCAGATCGATGGGCGAGCGCGACCTGGAGCAGGCGAAGCAGGCCGACGCCGCCTTCAAGGCGTACGTCAAGGAGGCGGCCGCCGGTGAGGGCGGCGGTACCGGTGCCGGTACCGCCGGCGGGGCGGGGAGCCATGTCGACGAACTGGCCAAGCTCGCCGGCCTCAGGAGCAGCGGGGCGATCTCCGAGGAGGAGTTCCGGAAGGCGAAGGAGATCCTGCTCTCCTGACGCCGGGCCGCACCGGCGGGTCGTGGGCATCGCGCCGCGGCCCGCCGGTGCCGTCCGTCGACGGGCGGTGCGCCGTGCGCCGTGTGTCGTGCGCCGTGCGTGCCGTGGGTGCGGACGCGCCGCCGCCCCGGTCCCGGGCGGGCGGTGCCCGGGGCCGGGGTCCGGGGCCGGTTCAGACCTTGGCCCGCCGACGGGCGAGGAAGTACCCGATGACCAGCCCGACGGCCAGCGTCACGGTGAGGACCGCCCACAGCGGCAGGGTGACGGTGGCGATCCAGAGGGTGATGGAGACCGATCCGGTATTGGCTGCGATGAACCAGATGGCCAGCACCGCGAGGACGGCGACCGCGATCGTACGCATCCGCACCTCGCGGCCCTTGACCGTGACGGTCGGCGGAGCGTGCGGCGGAGGAGTGTTCTGCGCCATGTCCCCAGTATGGTGCGACCCGCCGACCGGGGCCCGTTCGGAGCAATCCGGCCGCCGGCTCTCCGCCCGCCGACCGCCCGGCCCGGCCTCCCCGTGTCGCGCCGGGCGCCCGGCGCTGCCCCGGCTCGACCGGTCGTCGTCGCTCGTTGTCGCGGGCGCGGTCGAGTGGTGCAAGGGTTCCGCCGGGTCCGTCTCCCGTTGCCGCCCACTCGATTTCTGACCAGGCGTGATGTCCTGCTACTGTTCTTCCCGTCGAGAGGAAATGATCTCTCGGTCAGGCGTCAGAGGTGCTACTGGAGCACGTCCTACTTTCAGTAGGAAGAGTCCGTTCGACCCGGGCCTGGCGCTCCATTCCAAGGCGGCCGCTCCCCATCGGGGGGCGGCCGCCTTGTTCGTTCCCTCGGACCGCCGGACTGCCGGACTGCCGGACTGCCGGACTGCCGGGCTGCCGGACTGCCCCGGGGGTCGGCGCCGACCGGACGGGGCGCCCTCTCTCCGACTGCCGCCACTTCGTCGCCCAGGGTGGCGGCAGCGTCCGGCCGAACGAGTCGATCTCATGGGCCCGCGCGCGGTCGGCCACGTGATCATCCTGATCGCCCGCTGCCCCGGCGCGGTGGCCGGACGGCACCTCGGTGGGGCGAGCGTGGCGTGATGCGGCCCTACCGCACATCCCGTCCGAAACCCTCCGTCGTGGCCGACAACCGGCCAAGGTCGCGCCCCTGGTCGCCTCCCGGGCTGTTCGGCAGCCGGTCGCCCGGCCAGCGGCTTCGCCGTGAGCGGCGATCTGACGATGCGTCACAGGATGGCTGAAAGTGGCCTGCTGCGGTGTGAATATGCCATTGGAATGTTCGTCATATGGAATCCGGCAGTAGCCTTCCGTGTCGAAGCCGCCACTGGTCGTGGTGGACCGGCCGGTGCCGACCGAGCGCTCCCGGCCGTACCGAACCCTCCGAAGGAGCCCGAGTGCCGGGTATCGACGAATGCCTCTCCGGGGCGATGGCGATCGCCGGTGCCCGGGCTGCCAGTCTGATCGACTGGAGCAGCGGGCTCGCCCTCGGCAGCATCGGGATCAGCCCCAGTGGGGACCACGACACCTCGGCCGCCGAAGCAACCGACCTGGTACGGGCGGCTGTTGAGAGCCAGACCTTCACCGGGGCGGAGGACCGGCAAGCGCCGTTGCAGGACATCATCGTCACTGCGGGCCGCAGTTACCACCTGTTGTGCTTCATTGACACCGTCTTCGACAGCCGGCTCGTCCTGCATCTCTGGCTCGACCGGACCGAGGGCAACCTGGCTGCGGCGCGCTACCGCCTCCAGGGCCTCGCTGAGGAACTGGTGCTCGGATGACGAACACGATCGTGAATCCGGCCACCCCTTCGGCCTCGGTCGGTCCCGCGAACTGCGCGGATGTCCGTCCGGCCCCCGCCGTCGTGTTTCGGCCGTCCGGGCGGAAGCCTGTCGCCCACCGGCGGTCGGCATGAGCGGCCTCGTCCTGCCCCCGGTGGGCGTCCTCCCCCCGGGGCGGCTCGGGCGGAACCCGGGCGAGGCGGTCACCAGGCTCGCCGAGGGCCGGTTGACCGGCGTTCTGCGCGGGCCCGCGGGGGCTCTCTACTTCGCCGACGGACTGGTGGTGCACGCCGAGTCCGACCACAGCCCCGATCTGGCCGCCCTGTTGACCGGGTGCGGCCGGATCACCCCGGAGGCGTGGCGGGACACCGTCCGGAGCTTCGGCCCCCAGTGCCGGGTCGGCGAGGCGCTGGTGGAACAACGCAGCCTCAGTCGGGGCGAGTTGGAGATCTGCCACCTCGGTGCGCTGTACGACGCCGCGTTCTTCGTCCTGGACTGCGCCGGTGCCGCGTCCTGGAACGCCGCCGCCTGGGCCTCCGGTGCGGCGGAGGCGGCCGGATCGGTCGGGGCGGCCGCAGCGGCCCGGCCGGGCGCGCTCGCCGGACCGTCGACGGCGGGGTGCTGGTCCTTCGAATCCGGCGTGCGGCACTGGCTCGGACCGGTCTCGGCGGTCAGCGCCTTCCGGCTCTGCCGGGAGGTCGACCGCCGCCGTCGGTTGCTCGAACGGATCTGGCCGTGGCCTCAAGTCGACACCGCGCTGGTCCGCCCGGTGGCCTGCGAAGCGGGCGGGGCCGGCGGTGCTGTCGGCGCTGCCGGGGCTGTCGCCGCTCGGGAGCCCGACGGGTTCCGTGCGGCGCCCGGGGTTCACGAGGGGCACGTTGTCGGTGAGGTTCATGACACCCACGAGGCCCGTGCGGCACGGGAGTTCGGGGAGCGACGACCAGCTGTCGAGGGCGGCCGGGCCGATCGGGAGGTGTGGGCGGCGGCGCCCACCCGGGTGGTCCGCCGCCGGCCGAGCCGGCACCAGCGTGAGTTGCTCGACCACGTGGACGGCCGAAGAACCCCGGCGGAGCTGGCCCGGCTGCTCGGGCGCTCGGCCTTCGCGACCACGGCGGACATCCGCCGGCTCGCCGCCGCCGGGCTGCTCGCCACCCCCGGAGGTGCTGTCCCTGGCGGCGGTGCCCCTGGCAGACCCGCCCCGGGAGGCGGTACCCCTGGACGCGCCGCGCCTCGGCACGCCGCCCAGGCACCGGTAGCGCCCGGTACGGCTGCGCCCGGTACCGCTGCGCACGTCTCCGCCGGGCACGCGCCGGCCGGAGCCGGGGCGCTCGGGGGCCGGCCGGCCGCCGCGACCGTGCCGGCCGGGCGGTCCGCTGCCGGTCACCCGCCGGCCGGCCGTACCGGTGGGCTGCACCGCCGCGTCCCCGGGGCCGCGCTGGCCGGGCTCGTCCCGGCGGGGGCCACCCACTCCGCCGCCCTTCCACCGACCCCGGCAGCGACCCACCCGCTGACCGTTCCAGACCCGGACATCGCGCTGCTGACCCGGGTCCGAGACCTTCTGGAGGCCCGACTTTGAACCTCTCTCCGCCCGCGACTCCGTCCTCACGGCCATGAGGCGGGCGCTCAAGCAGCGTGTCGGAAGGAGACAACTGATCGCCTTGGAGACCGAGCTGCTGGCCGAACTCCGCGCCCTCAAGCATCGGGTACCGCATCTCGCGGGCGGGCTGGTGGCCAGCGTGGACGGCCTGCTGGTCGCCCACGACACCCACGGGACCGAACCCTCGGGCCTGGCGGCGATGACGGCGGCCTCCCTCGGCCTGGCGCAGCGGCTCGCCGACACGACCGGGCAGGGCGACTTCCGGGAGTCGCTGGTCCGCGGCGAGCACGGCTACGTCGCCACCTACGCGGCCGGCGGAAGCTGTGTGCTGACCCTCCTGGCGCACCCGGACGTGAACGTGGGCCGGCTGCACCTGGAGGCCAGGCGCTCCGCCGGGCGCATCGCCGAGCTCCTCGCCGACTCCCTCGCGCCCAAGGACGTGCGGGAGTCCAAGGAGGTGGGCTGACCGCCCGCCGCCCGAAGCACCACCCGGCGCCCCGACGACCCGGCGACCTGTCGACGACAGACCGGTCGATGGACAGATCTGTCGACGGGCCGACCTGTCGACGTGTCGACTTCCGACTTTCCCCACCTATCGACGTCCCACCGATCCCCAACCCACGAACGAACCGGAGAAACCGACATGACGGACGCAGCAGGCGCGCTCAAGCAGACCATGACCGTGATCGAAGGCGCCCTCGGTGCCGCACTGGTGGACTACAACAGCGGCATGGCACTCGCCACCCTCGACGGCCCCGGCGGGCTGGACCTCAACGTGGCCGCCGCCGGCAACACCGACGTGGTCCGGGCCAAGATGCGCACGATGGACATGCTGGGCCTGCAGGACGGCATCGAGGACATCCTCATCACCCTCAGCAGCCAGTACCACCTGATCCGACCGCTCACCGGCCGCAGCGGCAAGGGCCTCTTCCTCTACCTCGCGCTGGACAAGAGCCGGGCCAACCTGGCGATGGCCCGCCACCAGCTGACGAAGATCGAGGCCGACATGGAGGTCTGACCCGCTCCGGGGCCCGGAACGGCCCGGAGCCCTCGGCGAGGTCCGGTCGACCCGTCCGTGGCACGGACCCTGCGTCGCGCGGCGCAGGGTCCGGCCCGGCCGTCGGTCCGGCCGCCGGTCCCGCCGCCGGTCGCGGGTGCGGCCCGCTCAGCGGTCCGGGCCGCCCGTCCAGGCCACCTCGCCACCCGCCAGCCCGGAGCAGACGACCCCCTCGGGGGTGAGCACCGTCCAGGGCGCGACCACGGCGTGCGGCGGCACGGACAGGACGGTGTCGCCGTCGAAGACCAGCTCCAGCCCGCCGGCCGGGGTCACCCGGGCGGTTGCCACCGTCCGGCCGACCAGGGCGAGCAGCCGGACGGTCGGGCGGACGGCCGGCGCGGGGTAGTAGTGCTCCACCCCGGACGGCCCGGCGAAGCGGAACTCGTGCGTCACCCGGACGGTCACCGGCCCGTCCAGGTCGATGTCGAGCCGCCCGCCGCCGCGGACCGACTCCACCCGACGGCCGGCCAGGACGTCCGTGATCCCGTTCTCCATGCCTCCAGTGTGGACCGGGGCCACCGGTCGGGCCGCCCGGTCAGCGCACCGGTCGGCCCTCGACCAGCTCGGCCGGTCCGCCGGAGCCGCCGCGGGCGGCGAGCGCGGCGGCAGTACGCGACCAGGACGGGGCGGACAGCAGCGCGCGCGCCTCGGCCGGGTCGCAGAGCCGCCATTCGACCAGTTCGTCCTCGGGCAGCGTGATCGAGGCGAGGCGCTCGTCCGACGCGGTCCCGCCGTCGAACAGGTAGACGAGTACGGCGGTGTCCCGGTCGTGAGCCGGGTCCGCGCCCCGGCCGGGCAGCCAGTCGAGGGCCAGCAGCCGGCCCGGCTCGTACTCCCAGCCGAGCTCCTCGCGGATCTCCCGCCGGGCCGCCGCCCGGGGCAGCTCCCGGTCGGCCTCGATCCCGCCGCCCGGCAGCGTCCAGTACGGCTCCTCGCCGCCGCCCGGCCACGGCCGCAGGCGTACCAGCAGGACCCGCCCGGTCGTGTCGGTGAAGACGGCCCGGGCCTTCGCTCGGATCCGCGGCCGGCTGGCGATGTAGCCCGCCCGGTCCATCGGGGGAGCCGGCGGCTCGACAGCCGTCCCGGTGGTGTCCCCGGTGAGCGTCAGACCCGCCAACCGGGTGTACTCCGGCGGTGGTTCGACCGTCAGATGCTCCAGGGTGTGCCCGGCCGGGTGGCTGTCCTCCAGCTCCAGCGGACCGGCCGAGCGCGGCGCCCGCAGACAGGCGGTGACCCGCCGGGAGAGGCGGGGCGGCAGCGCGTGGGCGGCCTGTTCGTCGGTCAGCCAGGTCCACCCGCCGACCTCGGCGGTGTCCGGAGCGAACGCGGCCGACTGCTCGGGGGTGAGCGGTTCGGCCCAGTAGAGGTGTGCGGCGATCGGCGGGCGGGAATCGTCGAGTGTCCAGTCGATGCAGGCCAGTGGGCCGAGCACGGGCGTGAACCCGAGCTCCTCGCGGACCTCCCGGACGGCCGTCGCGCGGGGCGACACGTCCTCCGGATCCCAGCCCCCGCCGGGGACGGCCACCGGGTGCTTCCGGTCGTACGGCAGCCGCACCACGAGCACCCGGCCGTCGGCGGACGGGAACAGCACCCCGGCGGCTGCCATCAACTCACGTCCGAAGTCACCGCTCTGTTGGTCCGTCATCGTTCCGACTCCCTCCTCGACCCGGGCGGGTCGATCCGCCCGCTGCTCACCACGACACCTCACTGGCTCCGAACGGTTCCCCGCCGGTCACCGCGGCGAACGGGCGTACCGGCGGTACCCGCCGTAGCGGTCCGTCCGGCGGTGAGGCGCGATCACGTCGGCGGGTCGCCGTGCGGCCCGGCCGGCGCGAGCGCGTCGACCGGTCCGCGTGGCTCCGCGTCGACCGGTGCGAGCGCGCCGAGCGCGGCCGCCGCCGCCCGGGCCATCCGCTCGTCGTGGCGGCCGGTGGCGCCGCGCAGGCGTGCCCAGCCTTCGACGGCGGCCAGCGCGAGCAGGCCGGGGAGCAGGTCCGTGCTGCGTTCGGCGACCCAGCTGGTGCCGCGGGTGGCCATCCACCAGAGGTCGGTGACGGCGCCCGGGGGCGGGTCGACGGGACCGCCGGCGGGGGCCGGACCGAGCGGCCGGCCGGCGGCCGCGAGCAACTCGTGGAAGCCCCGGGCGATCAGCCGGTGCCCCTCGGCGCTGGGGTGGAGCCGGTCCACGCTCAGCAAGCCGCGCCGCGCCGTCCAGGGCAGGCCGGCGACGTGCAGGTGGAGGGCGCGGTGGCGCGCGGAGAGGGCGTGCACCACGGTGTTCACCGCGTCCATCCGGCGGGCCAGTGGCCGGGCCAGCGGCCGTGGCAGTCGCAGCAGCGTGCCCGGGTCGGGCAGGCACGCGGTGAGCACCAGGGCGCCGCCGCGGGAGAGTTCGCGGAGCGTGGTGTCCAGCTCCCGGGCGGTGCGGCCGATGTCGAACCCCGACCGCAGGGTGTCGTTGCCCCCGACCACCACGGCGGCCAGCCGGGGGCGCAGCACCAGCGCGGCGGGCAGCTGCTCGGTCGTCAGATCGGTGGTGCGGGCCCCGCTCCGCGCGAGGTTGGTGAACTCGACGCCGACCCCCGGCGGAGCCAGTGAGCCGGAGAGCAGCGCCGCCCAGCCCCGCCAGCCGCCGGTGACCGGGTCACCGACGCCCTCCGTGAGGGAGTCGCCGAGGGCCACGAACCGCACCGGCTCGACGGCGCTCCCGGCACCCGCGTTCCGCTCTCCGCGCACGCCGCCCGGGGTCACCGCCGTCAGGGGCGGGGGCTCCTGGGGCACCGCCTCCGGGCGCGCCGTGCCCGGGAGCGTCTCGCCACCCTCGTCCCCCACCACGGCCGTGCTCATCGCGCCTCCTCCGCCCGGGCGGCCGGGGAGACCGCCCGGTCCCGCACCCGCTCCTGGGCCCGGGCCTGCCCGCGGTCCGGCGTCCCGAGCGGCGCCGGCACCACGCCCGCCGCACGGTGCGCGGCGAGGAAGGCCGCCACCGCGGCGGGCCAGCCGTACTGTTCGGCCCGGGCGCGGGCGGCGGCGCGGCGCTCCTCCTCGGGGCGTGCGAGCAGCTCACGCGTCGCCCCCGCGAATCCCGCGCCGGTGTCGTCGGCCGCGACACCGGCCGGGCCCACCAGGGCGGGAAGCGCCGAGGACCGGCTGACCGCGACCGGCGTGCCGCACGCCAGCGCCTCCAGCGCGGCCAGCCCGAAGGTCTCGACCGGCCCGGGGGCGAGCACCACGTCGGCGCAGCCGAGCAGCCGGGCCAGAGCGCCCCGCCCGGCCACGTGCCCGACGAAGCGCACCGGCAGCCGGAGCCGCCCGGCCCGGGTGGCCAGCCGCGACCGGAGCGGTCCGGTGCCGGCCACCACCAGGACGGCCGGCAGCCCGGCCGAGGACAGCTCGGCGAGGGCGTCGACGGCGCGCTCGGGGTGCTTCTCCGCCGAGAGGCGGGAGCAGAGCACCAGCAGCGCCTGCCCCGGGTCCGCGTAGCGCGCCCGCTCGTCCGCCCGCTCGGCGGCCGTGAGGGGGCGCATGGCGGTCAGGTCCACCCCCAGCGGTGCCTGAGCGAGGTTTCGTACGCCCAGGCGGCGGAACTCGGCGGCCGCCCAGTCGGTGGTGCAGACCACGGTGTCGTAGGACCGGGCGGTGCGGAGGTTGAGCCGGTCGGCGGCCGCGGTGGCGAGCGGGCCGGGCAGGCCCCAGGTGCGGAGCAGCCCGGCGGTGCTCTCGTGCGACACCATGACCGAGCGCAGGCCGTGGCGCCGGGCCCAGCCGCCGGTCCAGCGCAGCGTCGTGCGGTCGGAGACCTCCAGTCGGTCCGGCGCCAGACGGGTCAGCTCGTGGGCGAGCGCCCGCCGGTCGGTGAGCAGCCGGTAGCCGCCGCTGCCGGGCAGCACCGGTCCGGGCAGGGTGACCACCAGCCCCTGCCCGGTCTCCTCCTCCGTCCGCCGCTCGCCGGGGACGACCAGCACCGGTGTGTGGCCGGCGGACCGGTAGCCCTCGCCGAGGTGGCGCAGGGCCGTGCGCAGTCCGCCCGAGACCGGAGTGACGAAGTTCGCCACCCGGACGATCCGGAGCGAGGCTCCGTGGTCGGTCATGCCGGGAGCTCCTCCGCCACCGGGGCGCCCTCGGCGGGGCGCACCTGGTCGGCCGTCGGGGCCGCGCCCTCGTGGCCCGGTCCGGTCGCACCCGTGACCTCGGCCACCGCGGTGCCGCGGTGCTCGGCCAGCACCTCCGCGTAGTGCCCCAGCAGGAGGTCCCCGACCGCCTCCCAGGTGCGGGCCGTCACGTCCGCCCGCCCGGCCCGCCCGTAGGCGGCCCGCAGCTCGGCGTCGCCGGCCAGCGTGGTGACCGCCCGGGCCACCGCCGCGCCGTCCCTCGGCGGCACCAGCAGGCCGGTCCGGCGGTGGCCGACCAGGTCCAGCGGCCCCCCGGCGGCCGGGCCGACCACCGGGACCCCGCTGGCCATCGCCTCCTGGATGGTCTGGCAGAAGGTCTCCAGCGGGCCGGTGTGCACGAACACGTCCAGGGTGGCGAAACAGCGCGCCAGCTCCTCCCCGGTCCGCCGGCCGAGGAAGACCGCGCCGGGCATCGCGGCCTTCAGCCCCGGCGCGGACGGTCCGTCGCCGATCACCACGACCCGTACCCCGGGCAGCGCCGAGGCGCTCGCCAGCAGGTCGACCCGCTTCTCGGGCGCGAGCCGCCCGACGTACCCGACCAGCACCTCCCCGCCGGGCGCGAGGGCCCGGTGCAGCGTCTCGTCACGGTGGCGCGGGTGGAAGCGGACCGAGTCCACCCCGCGCGGCCAGAGCCGCACCCGCGGCACGCCGTGGGCGGTGAGGTCCTGCGCCGCCGGGGTGGAGGGCGCGAGGGTGCGGGCGGCGGCACGGTGGACGGTCCGGATCCGGTGCCAGGCCGCGGCCTCGCCCAGCCCGCGGCCCGCGCGGTAGGCGTGCGCGTACCCGGCGAGGTCGGTCTGGTAGACGGCGACGGCGGGAACACCCAGCCGGGCGGCGGCCTGCATCCCGCGCGCGCCGAGCACGAACGGGCTGGCCAGGTGGACGATGTCGGGCCGGTGACCGGCGATCGCGGCCGTCAGCTGCCGGCCGGGCAGCGCGATCCGGACCTGCGGGTAGCCCGGCAGCGGGACGGACGGGACGCGGACCACGGGCAGCTCGGCCGCCCCCGTCCCGCCGCCGAAGACGTGCGGCGGGCACTCGGCCCCCCGCGCGGGTGCCGGGGTGATGACGAGCGGCTGGTGGCCCCGGCGGACCAGATGCTCGGCCGTCCGCAGCACGCTGTGGGCGACTCCGTTGACCTCGGGCGGAAAGGATTCGGTGACGATGACGACGCGCATGCCATCGTTCTGTCCGCGTCCGGCGTGCAGGCGGCCAAAGGGATCTGTCGAACAAACGAACGCGGGTCGGCGATTGTGCCACCGACCCGCGTTTGCGCCCTCACCCGCCCGAAGCGCGGTGCGTCCGCCCTACCGGGCCGGACCGGCCGCCGGCTCCTTGAGCTCCGCGTAGGGCGCGAGCTTCCGGATCGACTCGATGCTCCTGATGCAGTCGTCCCGGCTCTCGTGCGGATCGCCCGTCACGACGACGGTGCCGTTGCTCGCCTTGAGCCGGAACCGGTGCATGCCGGTCTCGTCGGTGTACAGCTCGAACTTCCCTGCCATGGCAGTGTTCGCCTCTCGTTCAGGTAGCCCCCTCGCATCGCAACGTAGAGCCAAATCCCTTCAATGGCACGCCAGATGAGGCGTTCGGGTCTACGCCGAATGGGTCATTGTCGCGCTTGGGTGAGAGGCGTGAGGCCTTGCTTGGGGGTGCGAGGGGGCGGCGACCGGCTTGCCTGGTCGCCGCCCCCTCATTGGGTTTGCTCTGCATCTGCCCTGCTCACATGCAAGCGGAGCTTCGAGATAGGTAGGCATCGCGAGGCTCAGGCGGCAGTGTGGCCGGGTGCACGGGTGGCAGATGGGACGGGATGCGGCTGGCGCCCGCTTTGGCTCTGGACGTCCAGCCTTCGCGTCGCTACGCGCTTCCGGCGTCACTGACACAGCTGATGGACCACGACAGCTCGGAGCCCTGCGAGCGCGGGGCCGATGGGCCGCACAAGCCGGACGGTGTTCGACAACGTTTCGCCGCGCAGGGCGGGCTGATGGTCCGTAGGGCAATGCACCCGCGCTGTCGTAGGGCCGGCGTGGGGGCAGTGGTCCTCAGTATGCTCAGGGTTTCTGACACGGGCCCGCTGGCCGCTTCCGACGGTCGGCGTGGTTCCCGGGGGGTGATCTGAATCGATACGCTCGGATCGTGACGACCAGTGGCTTCCTCGTGGTGACGACGACCCACGACGACGAGACGAAGGCCCGCGAGCTGGCCGCGAAGGCGGTCGGGGAGCGCTTGGCCGCGTGCGCGCAGGTCTATCCGATCAGCTCGGTGTACTGGTGGGAGGGCAAGGTGGAGTCCGGTCAGGAGTGGCGGGTCGATTTCAAGACTCGGGCCGATCTGGGCGGCCGGCTCGCCGAGTTCATCGGCGAGCACCACTCCTACGACGTGCCCGAGGTCATCGGGGTCCCGGTGACGGTCGGCTCCGACGGCTACCTGGACTGGATCCGGGCGGAGACGACGGCCTGAGGTCAGATGACGGCGGCCCGGATCTCCTCGCGGAAGGTCCGGGCCTCGCTGTTGCCTTCGGGGAGTTGGTCGGCCAGGGCGAGGAGGCGGACTTTGCCCATGGTGGTCTCGGTCTCGACGGTGGCGGCGAGCGCCTGGCGGCCGACGGAGACGGCCTGCTCGACGTCGCCGGCGGTGAGGTAGCCGGTCGCGACGTCGCCGAGGACGGCGACGCGGACCTTGGTGTCAAGGCCGCCGAGCGTTGCCAGGGTCTCGTCCGCTGCGGCGGTTAGGCCGGGGTGGCGGAGCCACGCGTAGGTGGAGACGCCCATCGACCCGAGGCGGGCCGGGCCGAAGAAGGACACCCAGGCCTGCTCGCCGGCGGGGTCGGCGTAGTCGAAGGCGGTGTTGGCGCGGTCGAGGGCGCGCACCGCGGCCTCCTGGTCGCCCATGGCGGCGGCTTCCTCGGCCTCGCGGGCGCACAGCCAGGACCGGGCGGTGGCGTAGCCCTGGCCTCGGACGTGCTGCTGGGCGGCGGTCAGCATCTCGCGGGCCCGCTCCGGTTCGACGCCGTACGAGGCGTAGCCGAGGACGAGGGCGTTGACGGCGCCGTGGCCCGCCTGGCGGCCGGCGAAGCTGGCGGTGGAGTAGTAGCGGCGGGCGGTGTCGTGGTCGCCGAGATCCCAGTACAGCCAGCCGGCGAGGGCGGCGGTCTCGGCGGCGGCGATTGTTAGGCCACGCCGGTAGGGGCCCGCGTTCGGCAAGACGGTGGTGATGGTGTCGAGGTGCTCGGCGAGCCGGGCGGCGAGAAGCCGGGCGGGCATGTGCTCCTCAGCGGTGAACATCTCGGCGGTGGTGGCTTCGAGCCGGGCGGTGGTCGTCTTGTCGACGGCGCCGCCTTCGAGCGCGGCGGCGAGCCGGCCCCACGGTTGGGAAGCCACTCCCGCCGCGAGCACTGCTCCTATGAATGATCGTCGTTCCACCGGGGGTTCCTCCGTCTCTTGCTCGATCAAGGGGTGCAGCTGAGCCAGGCGCCGGGCCTGACGGGCCCGGATCACGGCTTGCCGCACCTGCTCCAGGTGGAGGCCGTAGGCGTCGGCGATCAGCTGGAAGTCACTCGAAGTGGGGATGCGTGCACCGCTCTCCCAGCGCTTGAGGCGGTCGGGGTCGACGAACCTGCCGCCCTGGAAGCGCTGGATCTCTTCTGCCTGCTCGGGTCTGGTTCGTCCGGCGCGCTTCCGGAGGGCCCGGAGGATTGCACCGATTTCCTGACTACCCATCATGCGGCCTACCCCCGGGCGCCGTTAGATCACTCCTCCATCCTGGCCCCCCAAACTGGCCCCCGCTGAGAAACGCGCCCATCTCTGGCACCTGCGGTTGACGACTGAGAGTCGTTGACTGGTCACAGCGGCCTGGCTAGCCGTCGGAAGCACTCGGGCTGCTGTCGACCCGGCTGATGCCGACCCTGCGTGCGTAAAGCCCCCATGCTCCTCCCGGGCCGCCGACGACACCGGGTCCGGGAGGCCCTTCGCCCGGCCACCGGCCGAGCTCCTGAACTCCTCCCTGACAGTCGGGAGGCGACACCGAATCCGAGCGACGTAGAAGGAGTACCGACATGGTGAACACCACCGTGCTCATGCCGAAGGCCCCGGAGGCCGACCCGTTCGACCTCGACGTGATGGTCACCACCGAGTTGGGCGGCGACCGCCTGCCGAAGGCGTGCGGCACCTCGGACGGATGCGCCTCGACCTGCGCGTCGTCCTGTGCCAGCGCCGTCTGATCCACAACACCGCTGGGGCCGGGGACTTCGTGTCCCCGGCCCCAGCACCACCCCTTTCGGTCCCCGACAGCGGAGGAACGGATGAACGCCCGCTCGCCCTACCAGTACTCCGGTACGGCCCTCCTGCGGGCTGCCGCCGCCCCGCTGGCCCGCGTCCCCGACCGGTGGCCGGAGCCGGCCGACGAGGCGGCATGCCGCGCCTGGCTGGAGGAGGTCTGGTCCGACGCCGGCTTCGCTGCCGCGATCCGCGAGGCCAGCGCAAGTCTGGCCGAGCGCGTCGACGCCATCGCGGCTGGCCGGCCGGTGAAGCCCAAGCAGGTCCGGCGGGCCGCCGTCGCCGCCGCCCGCTACCTGCTGCGGGCCACCGGACGCCCCACCCCGTTCGGCCTGTTCGCCGGAGTCGCCCACGCCGGTGTCGGGCTTGTCCCGGATGTGCGGTGGGGCACCCGGCACCGGCCGGTAGCGCGCGTCGACACCGAGTGGCTGGCGGCGGTCACCGACACCCTGGAGGCCGACCGAGACCTGGTCGAACGTCTCGACGTGGTGTTCAACAACCTCGCCGCCCAGCGCGGCGGACGTCTTCAGATCAACCCGGGTGGCCCGAGCCGGCTGAGCATCCGCCGCACGAGCGTGATCTCCTTCGTGCAGGAGGCCGCCGTGCTCCCCGTGGGCTTCGCGGCCCTCGCCGATAAGCTCGCCGACACCGCCAACGTGCAGCGGGCCAAGGCTGCCGGCCTGCTGGCTGAACTCGTTTGGCGGGGCTTCCTGCTCACTAGCCTCCGCGCTCCGCTGACCGTCACCGATCCGCTCGCGCACGTCCTCGCCCAGCTCTACCGGGTCGACGCCGCGACGCTCCCGGCGACCGCGCCGATCCTGGCCGAACTCGCCGCGATCCGCGACGAGCTGCACCGGCACAACCACGCCGACCTCAGCAGCGACCTCGCCGGAGAGCGCGAGGCGACCCGGCAGCGGATGCGCCGCCTTGCGGCGGAGGGGCGGACGCCGCTGGCCTTGGACCTGGTCCTCGACTGCGACGTCCGGCTGCCCGCCGTCCTCGTCGGGGAACTTGAGCGGGCCGCCGGCGCCCTGCTTCGGCTGACCCGCCAGCCGACCGGTGACGTGGTCTGGCGGAATTACCACTCCGCGTTCTGGGAGCGCTACGGCACCGGCACGCTGGTGCCGCTGGCCGAACTTCTCGACCCTGCCACTGGGCTCGGTTACCCGGCCGAGTACCCAGGCAGCACGATGACCCCTCCTACGCGGGGTCCGAACGGCCGTGACGAGAGGCTGCTCGCGCTGGCCTGGCGGGTGCTTGCCGACGGCGGTCGGGAGATCGTCCTCACCGATGAGGCGATCGCAGCTCTGTCGGGTGACCTGGGCTTCGACGCCCGGCGCGTCGCGCCGCACGTCGAGATCTCCGCCCGTCTCCACGCCGCCGACCTCGATGCTGTCCGTTCCGGGGACTATCGGCTCACGGTGGCACCGGCGCGCGCGGCTGGGACGCTCACGTCGCGGTTCTCCGTCGCCGCGACCGGGGCGGGCCTCGCCGAGGTCTACCGGGGGATTCCGACTCTCGTGGAGGGGGCCCTGCCTGCGCAGTTGTCCTTCCCGCCGCTGTTCCCCCACTCGGAGAACGTCATCCGTGTCCCCGCCTACCTGCCGCACGTCATCTCGTTGGGCGAGCACCGGACCGTGGACCACGGGGTGGAGGTCATCTCGGTGCAGGACCTGGCGGTCACCGCCACCCGCGACCGGCTGTACCTGGTCAGCGTCTCCCGGAATCGTGTCGTCGAGCCGCAGGTGTTCCACGCGCTGGCGCTGGAGAAGCAGACTCCGCCGATCGCCCGGTTCCTCGCGCACCTGACCCGGGCGTTCTCGCCTTCCTGGACCGGCTTCGACTGGGGCCCGCACGCCCGGTCGCTGCCGTACCTGCCCCGGGTGCGCTACGGCAGGACCGTCCTGGCCCCGGCCCGCTGGCTCGTCACCCGCGCGGACCTGGCCGACCTGCCTGGGTGGCGGCACCGCTGGCACTGCCCGGCGCTGGTGGAGCTACGCGACGACGACCGCACTCTGCGGCTGGCCCTGGACGAGCCGTTGCACGTCGCGATCCTGGCTAACCAGGTGGAGAGGGCCGGGCAGGCCTTCCTCACCGAGACCGCTGCCGCCGAGGACTTCGGTTGGCTCGGCGGGCACGCGCACGAGATCGCCGTACCTCTCGCCCGCTCGGGACCGGGCACCTCGTCGCCGTTGGTCGGGCCGCTGCCGAGGATCGACACACGCACTCACGGCACGCTGCCGGGCGTCCCGGCCGGCCGTTGGCTGAACGTAAAGGTCCCCTCCCACCCGGAGTACTTCACCGAGATCATCGCCGCCCATGTGCCCCAGCTCCTCGCCTCCCTGGACCAGCTGGCGTGCTGGTTCGTCCGCTATCGCAGCCCGAACGAGAGCGACCACATCCGCCTTCGATTGCGTCTCCCGGACGGCGGGTTCGAGCAGGTCGCGGAAGCGGTCGGCCAGTGGGGTCAGCGACTGCGGGACGGCGGGCTGGCTGGCGGCCTGTCCTTCGACACGTACGCCCCGGAGATCGGCCGGTATGGCACCGGCCCCGCGCTGGAGGCCGTGGAGGGTGTGTTCACCGCGGACTCCCGCCTGGTGATCGCCCAGCTCCGCCACCTGCCGCCGGCCGCCGTCCACCCGACCGCGCTGGCCGCGCTGAACATGGTGCACATCGCCGAGGGCTTCCTTGGTCCCGGCGTCGCCAGAGGCTGGCTGGCGACCCGGCCCGTTGTATCGGTGGTGGCGGACCGAGTTGTCGCCGATCAGGTCGTCCCGCTGGTTCGCTTCGGCTCGCACACCGACCTGCGGGGCTGGACAGCTGAGGTCGGTGCCGCCTGGCGGGAGCGCGCGATGGCGCTGGCCGCCTACCGGCGGAGCCTGTCCGAGGACACCGACGTGGACGCAGTGCTGGAGTCCCTGCTGCACATGCACCACAACCGGGCCGTTGGCCTCGATCCGGACGGCGAGAAGGTCTGCCGCTACCTGGCCCGGCAGGCTGCCCGCGCCCGGCAGACCGCGATTGGAGGCGAGCGGTGAACCGGGTACAGCAGCCGCCCGCGGTCGACCTGGCGCCGGGCTGGGGCCAGGCTCTGGCCGACGGAGCTGCCGGGAGCGCGCTGGAACAGATCGAGTACGCGCTCTCCGGTGACATCCAGTGGGCGGACGCCCACCAGTGGGTGGCGGCGATGACCCGCCAGCCCGTCACCGCGCTGCCCGACGATGGCCTGTTCAACGGCGCCCCGGCCGTCGGGTTCGTCCTCAACGCGGCCCAGCACCCCTCCTACGGGCGGGCCCTGGCCTCCCTGGACCCGCACATCGACCGGATCACCCGAGCCCGCCTGGTCAGCGCCAACGCCCGGATCGACGCCGGGCTGCTGCCGGAGCTGCGGGAGTGGGACCTCATCAGCGGACTGACCGGCCTCGGCGCCTACCAGCTGGCCCGTCACGGCGACACCGCTCTACTGCGGGACGTCCTGTCCTTCCTGGTCCGCCTGACCGCCCCGGTCACCATCGGCGGCGAGGTACTGCCTGGCTGGTGGTGCGAGAACGGCCCGGCCGACACGCCGTCCCGCCACTGGCCCGGCGGACACGCCAACGCCGGTCTGGCGCACGGTATTTGTGGGCCCCTTGCACTAGTCTCGACGGCGATGAGACACGGCATCGGCGTCCCCGGGCAGGCTGGCACGATCGCCCGCATCTGCGCCTGGCTGGACCAGCATCGCCAAGGCGACGGCGCACGGGCCTGGTGGCCGGGCATGCTCTCCAGGGCCGAATGGAGGGCCGGGAAGGTCAGCCAGGGCGGGCCGCAGCGCCCTTCGTGGTGCTACGGCACTCCCGGTCAGGCCCGAGCCCAGCAGCTCGCCGGTCTCGCCCTCCACGACCCAGACCGGCAGCGGATCGCGGAGGACGCCCTCGTCGGGTGCGTCAGCGACTCCGCCCAGCTGTTCGACCTCACCGACGCAACCGTCTGCCACGGCTGGGCCGGCCTCCTGCTGACCACCTGGCGGGCCGCCGCCGACGCCCGCGACGACCGGCTCGCCCGTCAGCTGCCGAAGTTGCGCGCGTTGATGGACCGCCACCTGCGCGGCGGCGACCAGCTGGAGGGCACCGGACTGCTCGAAGGCACCGCCGGGCTCCGCCTCGCCCAGCACACCACCTCTGTGACCACCCCGCCCGTCTCTCGTTGGGACGCCTGCCTACTCCTGGCCGGCTGACCACGCCCCGCCCCGCTACGAAGGACAGCACCTCGATGAGCACCGCTACCCCCGCCTCCCCGAACACCCTGCGGGACCGGATGGTCGACACCATCGCGGCCGCCCACCCACTGACGGCCGCCGTCGAGAGCGCCCTGCGGTCCGTTCCCCGGCACGAGTTCGTGCCTGACGCCACCGCCGAGCAGGCGTACGCGGACCGGGCCGTGACCATCAAGGCGAACCCGGCCGGCGGCCTGCCGCTCAGCTGCGCATCGGTGCCGTCGCTGGTTGCCGACATGCTGGTGTGGTTGAGGGCGGAGCCCGGCGACACCGTGATGGAGATCGGCGCCGGCACCGGCTGGAACGCTGCCCTGCTGGCCCACCTGGTCGGCCCGGACGGCAAGGTCGTCACCCTCGACATCGATGAGGACGTGACCGCGCATGCCCGTAAGACGCTGGACGCCACCGGAAACACCGCCGTCGTCGTGCTGACCCGGGACGGTGCCCTCGGCGCGCCCGAGCACGGCCACCCCGACCGAATGATCGTCACCGTCGGAGCCTGGGACATCCCCGCGGCCTGGTGGGAGCAGCTGGACCCCGGCGCCCGTCTCGTTGTCCCGCTCAGCTGGCGCGGTCAGGCCCGTTGCCTGGGCCTCGAGCGCCAGGGTGGCCGGATGGTCTCGGATGTCGTCGAGCTGTGCGGCTTCGTGCCCATGCTCGGCCAAGACGGCGAGCGCACCGCCACGATCGACGCTGACGGCCTGGTCGCGCTGCACTTCGACGCAGACCAGTCGATCGACCCTGCGGCCCTTCTGGGTGTCCTCGGCCAGCCGAAGGCCGAGGTCGCCTCCGGGATCACGGTCCGAGGTGACGAGTCGTTCGACGGTGTGTGGCTGCGGCTGAGCGCCACCGACCCGGCCACTTGCCGGATCGAGGCTGACCGGGCCGCCGTCGACAGCGGCCTGTGCAAGCCCGCCATCCCCAGCCGCAGCCCTGCTCTGGCCGAGGGAGAGTCGCTCGCGTACCTCACCTTGACTCGCCGCGAGACCGAAGACGGTGTGCGCTTCGAGCTGGGCGCCGCCGGACACGGCCCGGCCGGTCAGCGCCTTGCCGACCGGCTGTGTGACGAGATCCGCCGCTGGGACACCGCGCGGGACGCCCGGCCTACCGTCACGCTCTACCCGGCCGGGACGACGGACGAGCAGATCGGCAGCCGGTACGTCATCGACAAGCCCAGCATCAGGATGGCCATCGCCTACTGATGCTCTGCCGGACGCGGGGCCGGCGCCCTCCTGGAAGTACCCTCAGCGGCCCCGGGGAATGAATTCCCCGGGGCCGGAGCAACCCCCGCGAGCGCGGGGATTGCTCCGTGCTGTTCGAACTGGCCTGCGAGCACTTGTCATTGGCCCCGTACGTGCGGGAACTGCTCCCTGACCACGGCGCTCGCCGCCTTGTCAGTTTGCGCGGCCTTGTGCCCTTCCTGCCCGTATGCCAAGTGGCCTGGCAGAAGGCCGCTGACCATGGAGTCGGGTCAGTGAGGCATCTCAGGTGGGGCCGCGCTCATGGGAGTCGCTCCATCCTGGCGCACGGTGTCACAGCCGTGTGCGAGTCGCGCCACTTCGGGGCCACTCTCGGTCGTGTCGGCTGACACGGGCGTCGAGCGCTCCGTGTGCGAGGGCGGCCTGCCTCGTCCTATGGTCCGGAATCCCTCTTAGTGTCCTCGGAGGAGGTGCCGGTCGACGCCTCTTGCGCTGGTCGTGGACGTGGATCGTGCCGGGCCGTCTCGCCGACTCCGCTCTCCGACGTGGCGGCGGAATCCTTGGAGGCGGGTCTTCACCTTTCGGTCAGGTAGCCCCCTCGCACCGCAACGTAGGCCCAAGTTCCCACCACCGCATGCCAGATGGGCCAGATGGGTCACCCCCTACCGCGATCGGGCCGAGAGTTTCAGGCCGGTGCTACTCGCGGGTCAGGATGCCGGTGGCCCGGGACGAGCCCCAGTCGAACAGGAGCGTGCCGTCGCTGCGCGGCTCCAGCACGAAGTCGCCGTTCGCGCACGTCGTCCGGGTGTTGCGGGTGACCCTCTCGTGGCCGGTCAGCCGTTTCGGGAGGCGCTCGGTGAGCAGCCAGACCGTGGTGCAGCCGAGCGGTGAGTACTCGGCGTCCGCGAACTCCTCGCCGATCTGCGCGTCACGGATCCGTACGAGGAGGACGTACTTCTCGCGGCCCTGGGTGATGCTCCCGCGCCAGGTCCCGGCCCAGGACGCCGCCGTGGCGGTGGCCGCCGAGCCAGGAGTCGTCGACGCGTACGGGCTCGCCGGTGCCGGGGCGGCGGCGGCCGGCCCGCCGGAGGGCGCCGGGTGCGGGGAGTCGTTCCCCGCAACTGCCACCAGGTCAGGACGGCGGCGACGCCCGCGAGCAGCGTCCCGAGACCGCCGAGGACGGTGGACCAGTGGCCCAGCCAGGCCCGAACGGCTTGCTGCCGTGACCGCCCGGGCGGAGCGCCGGGTCCGCCGCCCGGAGTGTTCCCCGGCCCGCCACCGCCGCCCGGCCCGCCACCGCCGCCCGGCCCGCCACCGCCGCCCGGCCCGCCACCGCCGCCC
>NZ_JBHWUI010000091.1:0-15808 GCF_042737525.1 Kitasatospora sp. NPDC059973
ACGGCCCCCTGGCGGTCGCCGGGCCCGCCCGGTTCCGGGCGCCTGCTCCGGAGCGGACACCCGACGGACGAGCAGGCCCCCGCAGGAAAGGCGGCCCTCGCGCATGGACACCCGCGGACCGGCCCGGCGGCCCCGGCCGCCCGCAGTCAGGCGGCCCCGGGTCCGCACACCGCCGGCCCGGCCGTCACCGAAGGGCGACGGCGTCCCGCCGGGCCTGCGGAAGGCCGCCGGCTACACCTGGCGGCTGCTGCTGATCGGCGTGGCCGCCTACCTGGTCGTCATGCTGCTGGCCCGCCTCGAACTGCCGGTCGTCGCGGTCTTCCTGGCGCTGGTCATCACCTCCGTGCTGCGGCCCGCCGTCGACCTGCTGGCCCGGGCACTCCCCCGCCCGCTCGCCGTCCTGCTGGCCTTCCTGGTGGCGATCGCCCTGGTCACCGGCGTCCTGACACTGGTCGGCACGACCGTCGCCGGCGAGTGGAGCCGGCTGAACACCGAGCTGCACGGCGGTCTGGCCCGGCTCGACGACTGGCTCTCCGGCGCCCCCTTCCACCTGCGGCAGGGCGCCGTCACCGACTTCCGGGCGAAACTCGGCGACTTCGTGGACGCCCACCGCTCGACGCTGATCAGTGCCGCCATCAGCAGCGCCGGCCGGGTCGTCGAACTGGTCACCGCGGCCGCCCTCGCGGTGTTCTGCTCCGTGTTCTTCCTGCACTCCGGCGACCGGATGTGGGCCTGGGCGGAGCGCCAGCTGCCCGTCCGCGCCCGGCCCGTGTGGGGCCGGGCGGGCCGCACCGCGTGGCGCACCTTCGCCGGGTACACCCGGGGCGTCCTGATCGTCGCGGCGACCAACGCCGTCCTGGTCGGCATCGCCCTGACCGTGCTGCAGGTGCCGCTGGCACTGCCGCTGGTCGTCCTGGAGTTCGTCGCCGCCCTCGTCCCGCTGATCGGCTCCCCGATCGCGCTGGCCGTCGCCGCACTGGTCGCGCTGGCCGCGCGCGGCCCGGTGGTGGCCCTGCTGGTGCTCGGGCTGATCGTGGTGATCGGCCAGATCGAGGGCCATCTGCTGCATCCGCTGGTGCTGGGCTGGTCGGTGCGGATCCATCCGGTGGTGATCGCCCTGTCGGTGACGGGCGGCGCCGTGCTGGGCGGGGTGCTGGGCGCGGTGGTCGCGGTACCGGCGGTGTCGGTGGCCTGGGCGGTGATCAGCGAGCTCCGGACCCCAGGGCCGACGCCCCCGGAACCCGACCACCCGCCACCCCGCCGCTGAGGCCCGGCAGCGGCCGGCCGACGCCGTCGACCGCGCCGCCGGACCGCGTCAGCCCGCCGGGCTGCTGGTCGGTGTCGGTGGTGCTGGCGAGGGTGTCCCAGTCGAGGGTGAGCTCGCCGGCCACGGGGTGGTGCAGCACCTTCGTGCCGACGCCGCGGAGGGCGACGTGGTGGGCGGCCCACCTGGTGGCGGGGCCGGGCACCCGGGTGCCCGGTCCCGCCACCGGTCGGAGGAGCTGCCCGGGCGGAGGCCGCTAGCTGGCCGACGCCCGGAAGGCGTCAAGCGCCGCGTCGAGCGCCCGGTCGGCGGGTACGGCGACGTCGGGGACGACCCCGACACCCTCCCAGTTGGTGCCGGTCACCGGGCTGACGGTCCGGGCGGTCGGCACGGTCACCATGATGTGCTCGGTGACCGGGTACCGGTCCGTGGGGTGGGCGCCGCCCCGCGTGGTCTCGCCGATCAGGGTGGCCCGGCCGTGCGCCTGGAGGGTGTAGGCGACGT
This sequence comes from Kitasatospora sp. NPDC059973, assembly GCF_042737525.1. NCBI lineage: Bacteria > Bacillati > Actinomycetota > Actinomycetes > Kitasatosporales > Streptomycetaceae > Kitasatospora > Kitasatospora sp. NPDC059973. The sequence goes on from NZ_JBHWUI010000091.1 coordinate 1,769, forward strand.
CCTCGCCCCCGGAGAAGGTGACGGCGCTGGTGAGCACGTACACCGGGCGGTCGAGGTAGCGGGGCGCGGGCAGGTGGGCGGACGTCCAGAACTGCCGCGTCGCCCCGGAGGCGCGGTCGTAGATGTCGTTGAGGTGGACCTGGTCGTCGGGGAAGAAGTAGCTGCACCACATGGCGGCCCCCTCGGGCGCGCCGCCGCGGCACGCGCGGAGGTCCAGGACGAGGGCGCGGCTGCCGGCGGCGAGGTGCAGCGCGGCGCCGACCACGGCCGCGCCGCCCTCGGCGTCCGGTATGAGGCGGACGTCGATGTACGCGACGCCGTCGTCCAACTGCTCGACCCGGCGCACGCCCTGGTTCGCGGCCCGGAGCATCGCGAGGAACGCGGCCCGCCCGGCGTCCTCGTCCGCCGGCTCCAGCGACTGGGGCTCGTCCACCCAGAGCAGCCGCAGGTGCTTGTCCGGGCAGACCTCCTGGAGGTCGGCGGTCACCGCCTCGCACAGCGCCGGCCCGTCCAGGCCGTCGTACGCACCGGCCTGGAGCCGACGCCGGATCGCGGCGTCGATGGACTCGGTCTTCTCGGCGAAGACGTACCCGGTGGCGATCCGCCCCAGGGCCTGCTCGATGATCTGTTCGTTGTTAGGCATCGCGGGCGATGCTAGAGCCTGGCCGGGACATGATCAACAGTTTTTCGCCGGTGCGGACACCGGCCGGTTCCGCCCGACCGCCCGTCGGACGGCCTCGCCCCGCGCCTCCCGCCCCGGTTCGCCGGGCCCGGCAGGTCAGTCGCGGTAGGCCGCCGTGGCGAGCTGGACGAACGAGCGGATCAGCGGGTTCGCGTCGCCCTCCCGCCAGGCCGCCACCACCCGGCTCGGCGCCATGTCGGCCAGCGGGACCACGGCCAGCTCCCCGGGCGGCCGGTGGCCGAGCGGCGCCATGCCGACGGTGCCGTTCCAGAGCACGGCCTGCAGGCACTCCTGGACGGCGCGCACCACGGGGCCCTCGCGCGGCTCGCCGCCGTTCCAGTACGAGCGCCAGAGCGGGTCGGTGCCGTCCGGGAACTGGAACCAGCGCCGGCCGGCCAGGTCGGCCAGCTCCAGGCGGTCGCGCCGCGCCAGCGGATCGTCGGCGCGCAGCACCGCGCCCACCCGGTCCGCGCGCAGCTCGTGCACCGTCAGGCCGGCGCCGTCGAAGGGGCCGCGGGTCAGCGCGACGTCGACCAGTCCGGCGCGCAGTCCGCAGGTCGGATCGGTCAGGTCGGTCTCGCGGATCCGGATCTCGACCTCCGGGTGCCGCCGGCCGTAGGTGGCGGCCAGCCGCCGCGCTCCCCGGTCGAAGCTGTCGGCGAGGATGCCGACGGTGATGGTCGCGGCGCCCGACGCCGCGGCCACCCGCAGCCGGATCTGCTCGGCCCGGTCGAGCAGCGTCCGCGCCTCGTCCAGGAGCACGGCGCCGGCCGGGGCGAGCGAGACGCCCGCGGCGGAGCGGTACAGCAGCACGGCGCCGAGGTCGGTCTCCAGCTGCTTGATCGCCCGGCTCAGCGGCGGCTGGCTCATGTGCAGTCGGGCGGCGGCCCGGCCGAAATGGAGTTCCTCGGCGACGGCGACGAAGTAGCGCAGCGTGCGTAGCTCCATGGTGCAACGATACCGGCGCGGTATCGGCGGCCCGGAACGGGTCTTGGACGGCCGCCGCGCCCCGGCGGTGGAATCGGGGCATGACGAACGAACCGAGGACCGGCGAACGGCCGGCGGAGCCCGTGGTGTCGGTGGTCGGCCCGGGCGAGGGCGAGACGATCCTCCTGGGCAGTACCCGACTGCGCATCCTGGAGGACGGCAGCACCACCGGGCACCGGCTCGGGATCGCCGAGTCCGTGCTCGCGCCGCACACCCCCGGACCGCCGCAGCACCGTCACTCCCAGCACGACGAGGGCTTCTACGTCGTCTCCGGCACGGTGCGGTTCACCGTCGGGGAGCGGGAGCACGACGCGACGCCGGGCACCCTGGTGATGGTCCCGCCCGGCGCCCCGCACACCTTCGCCAATCCGACCGACCAACCGGCCGTCATGCTCAGCACGTTCACGCCGGACCTCTACGTGCAGTACTTCCGCGACCTCCAGGACATGATCGCCGGCGGCGGGGCGCCGACCCCGCGGGCCCAGCTCGGGGTGATGAGCCGCTACGCCACCGAGCCCGCGACCGACCTCGCCTGACCGCCGGGCGGGCGCCGGCCGTGACCCCGCGGGCGCCCGCCCCCACCACGCACACACTTCCGAAGGGGAACCGTGAACACCGCCTACTGGGCCGCCGCCGGCCTGCTCGCCCTCTTCTACCTCTACGGGGGCGGACTGAAGCTGCTCCGGAGCCGGGAGCGGCTCCGCCCGATGATGGCGTGGGTGGACAGCACGCCGATGGCGGCCGTCCGGGCCATCGGGGCGGTCGAGGTGCTCGGCGCGGTCGGGCTGGTCCTGCCCCCGCTGACCGGGGTCGCGCCGTGGCTGGGCCTGGCCGCGGCCGTCGGGTTCGTGCTCCTGCAGACCGCCGCCACCGCCGTGCACCTGCGCCTCGGCGACCGCCGGGTCGCGCTCAACCTCACGCTCCTGGCCGTCGCGGCGGTGACCGCCTTCCTGGCGACGACCTGGCGGTGAGCGCCGGCACGCGCCCGGGCCGTCCGACCCGGCGGACCCGCGGCCGCTACGGCGTGGCCGACGGGCTGCCGGGAGCGGCCGTCCGGCCCGGGCGCATGCCGGCCTTGAGGTCGCTCATCGCCGCCCGCGCCACCTGGTCCACGGGGTCCTTCTCGCCGAAGCCGTAGTCGACCGCGCCGTCCCGGTTGCCCGCCGCGGCGAACAGCCAGCGCGGCCCGTACTTCGTCGCGCCCAGCCAGACCTCGAAGTCCTCCCCCGCGTAGGAGAACCGGACGGTGTCGGTGCCGTTCACCACCACGATCGAGCCGTCCAGTCGGTCGGCGAGTTCGTGCAGCGGTGTACGCCCCGGCACCTGGGTGCTCTCCGACTGGACGGCGAGCACCGAGGACAGCGGCCCGGTGATGACGGGCCCGTCCTGGGTGGTGAACCGGAAGCCGGGCTGCCCCGCGATGTCGATGGACCCGCCCTCCATCGAGCTGCCGAAGGCGAACGGACCGACCGCGAAGGTGCCCGGCTTCACCCCGTGCCAGCCGTCCGACAGCAGCACTGCCACCACCTCGTTCGCATTGACGTGCAGGCCCATGACGGATGTCCCTTCTCGGTGGCGCGCCCGGTTCCGCCCGGCCGCGCCGACGGCCCGGCCAGGTCCTGAACCTGGCCGTCGTTCTCGAACCGCTCGGATCGATCACCCCGATCCTCGGCCACGTGATCCGGCTCTGTCTCGCACATCGGCCGGTGGGCACCCTCGTGGCGCCCACCGGAGGCCGGGGCGGTCGGGAAGGCGTCGTACCGCCGCGTCCGGCGGGCGGGGCAGCGCGGAGACGTCGGGACGGCGCGCTGCGGCCCCTTCACCGCCCGTCCGGACCGGCACCGGGCGCAGTAGGATCGAAGGTTCCCGACCGCGCAGTCCGACGGGGGTGGCGATCGTGCAACACGCCGAACGAGACCTGATGACCCTGGGCGAGACCATCGAGCCGCTCGCCGAGATCGCCCCGGCCTCCGTCGCGACCCGGGCCCGTGCCCTGGTGGCCGCGCACGCCCTGGACGAGGCCGACTGCCGGCTGCTGCTGGAGGCCCTGGGGCTGGCGGCCGAGCCGGCCGGCCCCGGTACGCGGACCTGCGTGCGCTGCGGGCGCGCGTACGAGCACCCCGGCGTCCGGCGGCGGGACAGCTTCTGCTCCGGCCACTGCTACCGGGAGGCCGGCGGGGCCCCGGGCGAAGCCGCGGCCCCTGACCCGCAGGGCGGGGACGGCCCCGCGGCCCGCCCGTGACGACGCGGGCGGGCCCCGGCGGGCCCGCTGCTCCCCACCGGTCACGGACGAGGACTCCCCCGTCCGCCGTGCCCGTTCGGGAGCTGCGCTAGCCTGCTGCCGGTCGAGTGTGCGGGAGGGGAAGTGGACCACGGGCTCGGGCTCCGCTCCCGGCGGGGGCCTCGTGAGTAGACGTCGCTACGTGGCCAGAGGCGTGCCCGGCGGGTACCGCGTCTGGGACAACCGGGGGCGCCGATGGTGGGGCGACCTGTACGAACTCTGCCCCGACGACCTCACCGCCGAGCTGAACGGCGCGGCCGACCCGGAGCGGCTCACCGCTCTCCTCAGGCGGTACCGGGCCCTGAAACGGTAGTGCCGTGACGTTCGGCTGCGGAGAGCGTGGACGAGGCGGTCGCGGAGGCGATGGCGCCGTTTGCAAGGGACGGTGTGGGCGCCGTGGAGCGGGATGTGTGGGGCAGCTATCGGATCTGTCGTTCCGTGGGCCTGCCGGTACTGGCGGGTCATGAGGGCGATCTGGGGTTGACCGCTGATCGCCCGCGCTGGGACGGTTCGCTGGAGCCCGCGTTGTCCGGGGAGTGCGCGGGAGGGCCGCGGGGGCTGATCGACCTCCGCGACGCCCTCCGGGCGGAAGCCGCTGACCACGCGGGTCAGGTGTGGGATCGCTGGCAGGAGGTGGTTTCCCGCCACTTGGCGCCGGACGACGAGTCGGTGTTCTTCGACCGTCACCTGGCCGCCGGTGGGTCCAGAGACTCGTATGAGACATCGCGGGAGGCCGCCGACTACCGGGCACAGCCGGCCGTCCGTGCCTGGGTGGATGTAGCGCCGGTATTGGCCCGGCCCGACATCGCGGACCACTTCTCCTTTGGTTGGGATCCGGTCGGAATCGGACAACGCAGCCGCGAGGAGTACGTCGTGACCCACGAGTTCAGCCTTCTGCCACCGCGCAACGTGCTGACGCTCAGTGGATGGTGGTACGAACTAGGCGATGCTCCCCTGCACGGCGCATGTCACGGTCCCCTCGGATGCGTCCACGAGCCGGACTTCGGCATGGGGCACGTGGGGGTTCAGTCCTATCTCGTCGCCGTGCCCGCCGAGACTGTGCTCGTCAACGTGCACTGCCACGTCTGATCCAGCCCAGGTCCGGGCGCGCTGCCAGAAGGCGACCGCGGTCTCTTCGCGCTCGTCGGGCAGGATCTCGCTGTAGGCGAGGCGGGTGTGGTCGTCGACGGCGGTGTGGATGTGGCTGTAGCCGATCCTGGGTGTCCCGCTCGGGGTTCGCGGGGCCGTGGTGGCGTGCCGGTTGCTCTCGCCGGCCTGGCGGTCCATGACGCGGTGGCCGACAACGCTCGTTGTCATTACAGCTAGGCACCGGTCAGCCGGGACCGCGCGGTGTTGCGGATGCGCCTGGTCCGGCCGCCCTCGGCGAGGACGGCCAGGGCGATCACCGCCGAGGACTCCTCGGCGGTGCGCAGCTGGAGCCAGTCGGAGGCGGCGAGCAGGGTGTCCGCCTCCCACGGTTCGTCCAGCGTCACGGCCCGCAGGAGCGTCCACTCCCGCAGCCGCCGGGCGGCGGAGGCGTCCGCCGCCACCGGGCCGGTCATCGCCAGGCACCAGGCCGGGTAGCCCGGGTCCGTGAGCAGTTCGGCGGCCCGGCGGCCGAGGTACTCGCGGACGGCCTCGCTCGCCGTCGCCGGGTCCGGCCCGGTGAGCACTCGGGTGACAAGGGCGGCCGCGTCCTCCGGGGAGACCTCCGCGAAGGCCCTGCGACAGTCCGCCGACCGTGCGTGCCCGGCGGTGTCCCGGTCCTGCCCGCCGCCCGGTGCCGCGTCGCCCATGCTGCTGCCCCTTTCGGCCGGCGCCGGACGCACCGGCCCGGCGCCCACGGCGAGCGGGCCCGCCGCACCCACGACCGTCGCGGACGCCCGCCCCCATAGGCCTCGACTCGTACGTACCCGCGCCGACCGGGTCGAACCCGCAGGGCGCCCCGGTCGGCGGGGGGTGGGCCGGGCGAATGGCGGTGGAGGCCGCTGACCCGGAGTGATCCGGATGACGGCGGGTAGTCGCAGGGCATGCTGACCCTGGGTGTGGAAGAGGAATACCTGCTGCTCGACCCGGAGACCGGTCTGCCCCTGGCCCGCGCGGCCCAGGTGCGCCGGGCCGCCGGGCTCCACCCGGCGCTCGCCGACGGGGAGGTCCAGCACGAACTGCTCCAGGCCCAGCTGGAGATCGCCACGCCGGTCTGCCATGCGCTCGACGAGGCCGGCGGGCACCTGCTGCGGATGCGCCACGCCCTCGGCCAGGCCGCCCGCGAGGAGGGCTGCCTCCTCACCGCCTGCGCGGCGGCGCCGTTCGCCGACACCGACCGCCTTCCCGTCCCGGTGACCCCGACGGCCCGCTACCGGGCCATGCACGCCCAGGCCCGGCGCCTCACCGACGAACAGCTGATCGCCGGGATGCACGTCCACCTCGGCATACCCGACCGGGCGACCGGCGTCACCCTGCTGAACCGGCTGCGGCCGTGGCTGCCGCTGCTGATCGCGCTCTCCGCCAACTCGCCCCTGTGGCACGGCGCCGACACCGGCTTCGCGTCCTGGCGCACCGTGGTCTTCGGGCGCTGGCCGGTCAGCGGACCGCCCCCGTCCTTCCGGGACACCCACGACTACGACCGCCGCACCTCAGACCTCGTCGGGGAGGGGCTCATCCGTGACAGCGGACAGCTCTACTGGCACATCAGGCTCTCCGAGCGGTACCCCACCGTCGAGGTCCGCGCCATGGACGTCCAGCTCCGCCCGGACGAGGCGGTGATGCTCGCGGGCCTCCTCCGCGCCCTCGCCACCCGGCTGCTCGACGACGACCGGGCGCGGCCGCCCGTGCCCGCCGTCACCCCCGAAGTGCTCGCGGCAGCCGTCTGGCACAGCGCCCGGCACGGCTGCACCGGAACGGTCCTCGACCCGCTCTCCGGGCACCTCGCGCCCGCCGCGCGCGCGGTGGCCGCGCTGCTGGACTACCTGGACCCGGTGCTGACCGCCACCGACGACGAGCGCCACGTCACGCCGGTGCTGGAACGGCTGCTCCGCGAGGGCAACGGGGCCGTGCGGCAGCGGCGCACGCTGCGCCGCCACGGCAGGGCGGAGTTCGTCGCGACGATCGCCGACGAGACCACGGGGGCCTGAGCGGGACCTCCGGGGCCCGAGCGGGACCTCCGGGGCCCGAGCGCCGATCAGTGCCGCCGGCCCGGCGTGTCGCCCGCGCTGGGCCGGGTAGCCGAGCCGGTGGGAGGAACCGCCCGTCCGGCGCCGGGTACCTCCCCCGCGCAGGGCGCCGCCGAGCGGAGGTGACTCCGATGGACGCGAAGCGGACGGCCCGCCGGGTGCTCCACGACTACGGCGAGACCTATGCCCACCAGGCCGGCATCCGCCTGGCCGACACCCCGGCCCCGCTGTACCAGGTGCTGGTGCTCTGCGTCCTGTGCGCGGCCCCGATCCGGACCGAGACGGCGGTCGCCGCCGCCCGCGAGCTGTTCGCGGCCGGGCTGCGGACGCCCCGGGCGATGGCGCGTGCCACGTGGCAGGACCGGGTGGACGCGCTGGGCCGCGCCCGCTACCGCAGGTACGACGAGAGCACGGCCACGGCTCTCGGCGACGGCGCGGAGCTCGTCCTCGACCGCTGGCACGGGGATCTGCGGGCGCTGCGCCGGGAGGCCGGCGGAGACGTCGAACGGCTGCGGGGGCTGCTGCGGGAGGTGCCCAGGATCGGCCCGACCGCCGCCGACATCTTCTGCCGCGAGACCCAGGGCGTCTGGCCGGAACTCCGGCCCTTCTTCGACACGCGGGCCCGGCGGAGCGCCTCCACCCTGGGCCTCCCCCGCAGCCCCGCGGCACTGGCCGGCCTCGTCGCGCCGCGGGACCTCGTCCGGCTCGCGGACGGCCTGGTGCGTGCCGGCCGCGCGCCGGGGGCGGTGGAGCGGCTGCGGGCCGGCTGAGCGGCACCCGGCCCCGCGTCAGGGCCGCCGGGGGCCGGGCGGGGCCGGCACCTCGGCCCACACCGTCTTCCCGTCACGCTCCGGCCGGTACCCCCAGGCACGGGCGAGCCGGTCGACCACCCGCAGCCCGTGCCCGCCGGGCGCGCCCCGGTCGGCGGGCGCGCGCAGCCGTGGCGGTTCCCGGCCGGCGTCGCCGACCTCGATCCGCAGCCGGCTGCCGTCCCAGGCGAGGCGCAGCTCGCACGGGCCTCCGGGGGCGTGCACGCACGCGTTGGTGACCAGTTCGGAGACCATCAGCACGACGTCCTCGGCCGCGGCCAGCTGTTCGTCGTCGGCCGCCGGCAGCCACTGCCAGTCGGTCAGTGCGCGGCGGCAGAAGTCGCGGGAGCGCGGTACGGCGCCGGCTCGCTCCGCCAGGAACAGCCGCCTGGTCTGCTGCGCACGGGGTTCGGTGGTGTGGTCGATCGTCCTCATCGCCTCTTCGGCCTCTGCGTCGAGCGGGCAGCTGGGGGACCGGCGCCGGCGGTCGGCCCGGTCGGTACGGCCGCGGTGTCGTCCATGACCCGCGCCTGCCCCGCTCCGTGGCCGCTACACGGGCCCCGCGCCGGTTGCCCGGAACGGACGGCGATCGCACCGCGGGGTGCCGCCGCGGGCTCGGCGGCGGCACCCCGCGGGCGGCGGAGGTCAGCCCGCCCGGGCGATCTTCGCGTTGACCTTGATGACGTCCTTCTCCTTCAACGTGCCGAAGCCCCCGACGGCGCCCTGCTGGAGGACCACGCACATGCTGGATCCGCCGTAGCTGAAGTAGCCGAGCTCCTGGCCCTTGCGCACGGTGTCCCCCTGCGCCACGGAGAGGGTGACGGAGGAGATCTCGGTGATCCCGATGGGCACCACGCAGACCATGCCGATCTTCGGATCGTCGGCCTCGATGAACACCAGGCCGCGGGTGTTCACCGAGGACTGGTAGCCCTGCGAGTGCGTCCCGGCGGTCTTGTCCTGGCCCGCGCTCTCGGCGTTGCTGAACATCAGGGCGGAGACGACCTCGGCACCGCGGACGGTGCCGGAGACCGGCGCGTGCCAGCGGTGGTAGTCGGCGCCGGAGAGGAAGGACTGCAGCACGTGGCCGTTGACGAACCGCTCGGCGTACGGGCTGCCGGCCATCATGTCGGCCAGCGAGTACGGCTGCCCCTTGAGCCAGAACCGGTCGTACTCCCGGACGAGGTGGGCGATCTTCCAGACGGTGCCGTCGTTGGCCGAGACGATCGCCTTGGGGTCCGGGTCGACCGGGCGCAGGTCCGGCCGGATCCTGCGGTGGAAGTAGTCGTTGTAGGAGGTGAAGCCCCAGTGCGGCTCGGTGCGGTCGATCTCGAAGTCGTCGAGGTCGAACTCCTTGACGGCCTCCGGGGACAGCCAGCCCTCCGGTCCCTCGTTCAGGACGCGGCAGCTGTCGGCGGAGTCCAGGTAGCCGCACCAGTCCTTCAGGACCTTCTGGAGCGCGCTGTTGAACTTCTCGTTGCGGAACACCGCCTGGCCGGCCGGCGTCATCATCATGTAGACGAAGAGCGCCGACATCGGGAAGGCGATCCGCTGCCTGGGGTCCGGGTCGTACCTGGGCACGTCGTGGATGATCCGGGTCAGGGCCCGGAGCAACTGCTCGACGGTGCGGACGCGGTTGTGCGGCGGCTGCACCTGCTCCATCATCTGGATCACGTACATCCGGACGATCGCGTCGTTCCTGAGCAGCGTCCGGAGGTCCAGCACCGCGCCGGCCGGCTCGGTCGGGCCGTCGGCGAGCCGGGCGACGAACTCCGACTGCCACCTGTCGACGGCCTCCCGGCTCTCCGGGAGGTAGCCCGCGAGGCGCGGGAAACTGCTCTCGTACTGGGCATCGAGGTGGTCTTCGAGGTCGGTCACGAGGTCTCCTTGGTCGGTGACGGCCCCACGGCGAGGAGGTCGCCCGGCCCGTGGGCCTCCCCGGCTGGATGAACGTCGACGCGGGGAAGGGCGGGTTCTCCGGCGCGGACACGCGAACGCGGAGACGGGTTCGAAGATCACACCGCACATCGCCCCCGGCGACCGCCGACGGGTGCTCAGGCCGGGTGCCACGAAGGAGCCTTCGGTGCGGGCCGGTGCCACGGCCGAAGGTTCGTCACACGTGCTCCCGGTGCGGTGTGCGGGGACTTCACCACCCGGCCGGCTGGGGAGACCGGCCACGGGACCGCCCGAGCAGGGGAGTTCGGGTGCCCGCGGAGTCATCATGGCGGGGGGAGGCCACCGGCCGGTCGCCGACACGCCAGCACGTGGACGAACCAATCAGCCGCGGTAAGGCCCCTACCGGGTACGGCCCGTTTCGGGCAGCCGGTGGCCCTCCCGGGACGGCCGGCCCCGAGCGCCGGGCGGCACAGCTGCCGACCCGCCCGGCGGACCGCACCCCCGGGTCCGCTCGGCGACCCCGCGGTCACCGTCCGGCACCGTCGCCGGAATCAGCCCGCGTAGATCTGGCTTCTCACGCCCGGTCGCGGTTCACTGGGAGTCACCAGGGCAGGAACGGAGGCCCGGCCATGGGATGTCCCCACACACTCGGGTTCCACACCGAGGTCCGCGAGCGCTACGCCGCCGCCGGGGCGGAAGTCACCCGGCTGGTCCGGGCGGTGCCCGAGGACCGGTGGACGGCGCCCACCCCCTGCCACGACTGGGACGTGCGCACCCTGCTGAACCACCTCACGGCCCAGCACCTGTGGGTCTGCCAGGCGGTCGCCGGCTACACCCCGGCGCAGATCGGCCACCGGTTCGAGGGCGACGTCCTGGGCCGCAACCCGGTCGGGGTCTGGACGATGGCCCTCGGCAGCGCCGTCCGCGCCCTCGACCGGCCGGGCGCGCCGGACCAGTTGGCGCACGTACCGTACGGGCTGCGCGATGTCGGCGGCTACGCCCGCGAGCTGACCGCCGAGACCGTCGTGCACGGCTGGGACCTCGCCCGGGCACTGGGCCGGGACGGCCGGATACCCGAGGCTGCGGCCCGGTACGCACTCGCCGAGTTCCGGAGCTGCCACGATCTCGCCGGCACCGGGCAGTTCGCCCCCGCCCGCAGCCCGGCACCTGGCGCCGACGCCCAGGACCAGCTGATCGCCCTCACCGGGCGGGACCCGGCCTGGTCGGCCCAGCGGCTCTGACCGGGGGCGCCGGCCTTCGGAGGCCGGGGGTGCGGAGCAGGGCGTCGGACCGGTCGACGTCCCACTCCGCGCGGCTCAGCCCTGCGGGACCGCGCAGCCGTCCGGTCCGCACACCTCTCCCGCCTCGGCGCCGGCCGTCGGCAGGAGGACGACCCGGCTCTCCCAGGCCTGCTCCAGCGCGGCGGTGAAGGTCGCCGGCGGCTGGGCGCCGGACACCCCCAGCCGGCGGTCGAAGACGAAGAACGGCACTCCGGTGGCGCCCATCGCCGTCGCCGTCGCCTCGTCGTCGCGCACGGCCTCCGCGTACGCGTCGGGGTCGGCCAGCACGCGGGCCGCCTCCCCGGCGTCCAGCCCGGCCTCGACGGCCAGCTCCACCAGGCGGCCGGGAGCGAAGGCGGAGCGCTCGTCGGCGAAGTTCGCCCGGTACAGCAGGTCCAGCAGTCGGGCCTGGCGACCGTGCTCCTCGGCGAAGTGCAGCATGCGGTGCATGTCGAAGGAGTTCGCCGCGTCGCGCCCCTCGGTGCGGTAGTCCAGCCCCTCCTCGCGGGCACTGGCGGCGATGCGCTGCTCGGCCGCCTCGGCCTGGTCCAGCCCGAGGCCGTACTTGGCGGCGATCAGCGGGACCACCGGGCGCGCCTCGGCGGGCGACCGGGAGTCGAGTTCGAAGGAGCGGTGGACGATCTCCACGTCCTGCCGGTGGGGGAACCGTTCGAGGGCCTTCTCGAACCGTGCCTTGCCGATGTAGCACCACGGGCAGTTGATGTCGCTCCAGATCTCGACGCGCACGGCGCTGCTCCTGTCCTCAGCCGGGCGGGTCCTTCCCGCACCGCCCGACCTCCAACATGCGTGACGAGGTAAATATTTCCCGCAGTGAAATGTTCACCCCGGCGCCCGCAGGCCAGTAGGCCCGCGATCGTGTCGGCGGCCCGGTCGGCCGCCCCGGTGGGGCCCGCCGTAGGGTGCTGGACAGCCGGCCGTGCCCGACGGCCCGACCCCGGGAGCATCCCGCCATGAACCTGCCCTCCACCGGCCGTCGCGTGCTGGTCAGCGGGGCCTCCCGGGGCCTGGGCCGCGCGGTGGCCCAGGCCTTCGCCGCCAACGGCGACCGGGTGGCCGTGCACTACGGCACCCGCGCGGACGACGCCGCCGAGACGCTCGCCTCGCTCGACGGCTCGGGCCACGCGCTCGTCCACGGTGACCTCGCCGACCCGGCGGAGGCCGCCCGGGTCGCCGACGCGGCGGCGCGGGCGCTGGGCGGCATCGACGTGCTGGTGAACAACGCGGCCGTCAATCTGCGCCACCCGCTGCCCGGGACGCCGTACGACGAGTGGGTCGACAGCTGGCAGCGCCACGTCTCGGTCAACCTCCTCGGCACGGCCTACCTGAGCCACCGGGCCGCCCACGCGATGATCGAGCGGGGTGGCGGCGGACGCATCGTCAACATCGGCTCCCGGGGCGCCTTCCGGGGCGAGCCGGACCACCCGGCGTACGGGGCGACGAAGGCCGCCGTGCACGCCCTGGGGCAGTCGCTCGCCGTCTCTCTCGCCCCGCACGGCATCGCCGTCGCCTCCGTCGCCCCGGGCTTCTTCGAGACGGAGCGGGTGGCCCCGCGGCTGAACGGCCCGGAGGGGGAGGCGATCCGCGCGCAGAGCCCGTTCGGCCGGGTCGCCACCGCCGCCGAGGTCGCGGCCGCGGTGCTCTGGCTCGCCTCCCCCGCCGCCGAGTGGTCCTCCGGCACCATCCTCGACCTCAACGGGGCCTCCCACCTGCGGACCTGACCGGTCCGCCGGCGCCCGCCGGGCCGCGTCCTGGGCCAAAGCCTCCCGCAGGCGCGGGAGTTCGGCATGCCGGGCGCGGGATCGGGTCGGCAGGGCCGCCGTCAGCAGGCCGCCGACCGGCCCCGCCCCCGGCGCGGCCGCCGGAGCGCCCGGGAACAGATCCGCACACGACGGAACCGTTGCCCCGCGCCCGAGCGGGCAGAAGGGCCCCGATGCCCGGGCCGACCCGGCGCGGGCCCGTCGAGGAGGTCCAGCGATGCGGTGGCCGACGAACGGTCGACGGCACGAACCCGAGAGACGGCACACGGAACGGAGCGACGAATCCGACGAGCAGCGCACGGAAGGGACGGAAGGGACGGAGCGGAAGACGGCGGCGCCCCGCCGCACGCCGGACGCCCGGTCGCGGCCCCGCAGGGTCCCCTGGTACGTCGGTCTGCCGGTCACCCTGGCGGCGATCCTCGCGGTCTTCCTGGCCGCCGCCAAGCTGGACCTGCTGCCCGGACTGCCCAATCCCTTCGCCGAGCGCCAGATCGACCGGAGCCAGCCCGCCGTCCTCAAGTCCATCCAGGACATGAGCCGTTACACCGCGGCCGGCGGCAACTTCCAGGTCATCGTCGACCTGGACCAGGACGCGAAGTTCCTCCCGTCCCAGATCCTCGGCAAACGCACCCTGTACGTGGCCGCGGGCACCGTCGACGCGTACGTGGACCTGGGCGAGCTGGCGAACGGCGCGGTGACGGTCTCCGACGACCGGCGCTCGGCCACCGTCACGCTGCCGCACGCCCGCCTCGCGGACCCGGCGCTGGACGTGAAGCGCTCCTACGTGTTCTCCCAGCAGCGCGGGCTCTTCGACCGGCTCGGGGACTTCTTCTCCGGCAACCCCGGCGACCAGCAGAAACTGGAGATCCTGGCCACCGACAAGATCAAGGCGGCCGCCGAGCAGACCGCGCTCACCGCGACGGCGGAGAAGAACACCCGGGCGATGCTGCAGAACCTGCTCACCTCGCTCGGCTTCACCACCGTGACCGTCACCGTCGTCCGCTGACGGCGGGCCGGCCGGGGCTTTCGGGGGGGGCCCCCCAAACCCCCCCCCCACCGGGCCCGGTCGCCGCCACACCCGGCCCGGGGCCGGGGGGGCCGCCCCGGGCCCCCCCGCCGGCGGCCACCGGCTGGACCGGCCGGGCCACTTCTTCGCC
>NZ_JBHWUI010000091.1:15818-35790 GCF_042737525.1 Kitasatospora sp. NPDC059973
GGCTCGTCTCCCCCCCCGTCACCGTCCCGGTCGCCGGGGGCGGGGGGGCGGGCGGGGGTTTGGGGGGCCCCCCCCCACCCCCCCCGGCCGGCCGGTCAGACGGTGGCCAGGCCGAGGCCGTGGAAGGTCACCCGGTAGGGGCCGATGTCCTCCGCCTCGCTGCCCAGCAGCAGGTCACCGGGGGTGGCGACGCCCGCCGCGCGCGCGGTCGCCACGAGGGTCCCGGCCAGGGCCCGGCCGTCCGGCTCCCCCGGGGCTCCCGCGTCGAGGCGCCACCTGGGTTCGTGGTCGTCCACCCAGGTCTCCCGTGTGCCGGGGTGCTCGGCGACGGTGCCCCAGCCCGCCGCGGCCGGGTCGGCGTCGTGCTCGGCGAAGGACGCCAGCATCAGCCGGCTGTCCGCGTCGATGTCGAACAGGCGCGGCGCCCCGCCGCCCGTCCGGCCGTAGAGCCGCATGACCTTGGCGATGCCGAGCGCGGCGAACTCGGCCGGCAGCGTGGTGAGGAACGCGGCGAGCGCTCCGGTCACCGTCTCCCAACTCCGCGCCGACCAGCGGCCGGGCAGGCTCATCCCGGCGGTGGACGGGGCCCGGCGGGTGCCGAGGAAGCCGCCGATGGCGTTCTCCTCACCGTGGCCGAGGCCGAGGTACCAGTCCTCCAGCGGAGCGGTGGGCCGCAGGACGAGCTCCGGCCCCCGGCGGCCCGCCCGCAGTTCGAGCGTGTCGTGCGGACCGCGCCACCGCAGGAACGGCGCGCCCCAGGCCGGGGTCGGGCCGTAGTAGGGCCCCAGCGAGCCGTACGAGCCGATCACCGACGCCTCGCCGAGTTCGTCGGTCAGTTCGGTCCGCGCCCGGCCGAAGGCCAGCACGTGGCCGGCGGCGTCGGGGCCGCCCCGCCCGGCCGGCACGGCCAGTTCGAGATGGGCCTGCCCCTCGGCGTAGCGGCGCTCGGACGGCCCGACCGGGCGCAGCCGCGGTCCGTCGGGTGACGCCCCGTCGGCGGGGCCGGCCCGGCGCAGGCCGAGGCCGTCGACGAGGGCCCGGGCGCCGTCCTCGGTCCAGCCGCCGGTCCGCGCCGCGAGGAGCCGGCGGGCCAGGCCGGCGAGCGGTTCGTCCACGGGAGTGAAGTGTTCTTCGAGCACGGGGAGATTCTGCCCCAGCGGGGCGGCGGGCCGGCCCGCCGCCCGGCCCCCTCGGACGGGTCAGGCCGCTCGGACCGGCTCGGGCAGCGGGAAGCTCCGGCGCATCAGGGCGTCGAAGGCCGCGTCGGGAAGCAGCCGCTTGGCGAGCATGGTGGAGCGGGCCAGGGCGCCGACGGCGTAGCGGGCGCGGGGGCGCGCGGCGGTGGCGGCCCGGACCACGACCCGGGTGGCGGCCTCGGCGGGCACGGCGCCGTTGCGGCGGGTGAAGGTGCGGCCGCCGTACATCTCCGCGAGGCGGCTGCGGAACCCCGCGTACGGGTCGGCCGGGTCGGCCTCGCCGTGCATGGTGGCCACCGCCGTCGCGGCGAACCCGGTGATGGTCGGGCCGGGCTGGACGACCACCACCTCGACGCCGAAGGGGGCGACCTCCAGGCGCAGCGAGTCGCTGATCGCCTCCACCGCGTGCTTGCTGGCGTGGTAGAAGGCGCCGCCGGGCGGGGAGAAGCGGCCGGCCATGGAGGAGATGTTGACGATGCGTCCGCGCCCGGCGCGGCGCATGCCGGGCAGGACCAGCTGGGCCATCCGCACCAGCCCGAAGACGTTGGTGTCGAACTGGGCGCGGATCTCCTCCCGGCCGGCGGTCTCGACCGGCAGGTGGAGGCCGTACGCGGCGTTGTTGACCAGCAGGTCGACCTGGCCGTGCGCGGCCTCGACGGCGGCGACCGCGGCGGCCATCGAGGCCTCGTCGGTGACGTCGAGCGCCAGCGTGGTGATGCCCAGGCCGGCGAGGTCGGCGAGGGTCTCGGGGCGCCGGGCGGTGGCGTGGACCCGGTGGCCGAGCCGGTGGAGGGCGAGCGCGGTCTCCCGGCCGAGGCCGGAGGAGCAGCCGGTGATCAGCACGGTCCGTGCGGCGTCGGTCATGGCGAGACCTTTCGGTGCAGGAGGTCCCAGACGGCGGCTTCGGCGCGGTCGAGGTCCTCGGCGGGGAGGGTGTGCAGGCCGCCCGGGCGGCGGAGCTTGACGAGGCCGGTGAAGGCCCCGAGCGCGAGGGCGACGAGCTGGGCGGCGTCGCCTTCGCGGATCTCGCCGGCCCGCTGGCCGCGTTCGATGAAGTCGGCGGCGACGCGGTCGATCTCCTCGGCGAGGGCGCGGCTCTCGGGGGCGAGGAAGGTGTCGTGCTGCTGGTGTTCGAGGAAGACGAAGGCGTCCGGGTACGCGCCGGCGTAGCGGGTGAAGCCGCGCCAGAAGCGGCCGAACTCCGCCCGGATGTCACCGGCCGGTCCCCCTTCGGCGAGCGCGCCGGCGAGGTGGTCGAGCAGGGCGCGCTTGGCGTGCTGGAAGGCCGCGTTGCCGAGCGCCTCCTTGCTGGGGAAGTAGCGGTAGATGCTGCCCACGCCCACTCCGGCGCGCTGGGCGACGGCGGGCATCTGGGTGCCCTCGTAGGTGCGTTCGGCGAAGAGCGCGAGGGCGGTGTCGATCAGCAGGCGGTCGAGGTCGGGCTTCCTGGGTGCCACGGAATGAATATTCATTCCTCTCCTGGGCCCTGTCAATCCCCTCCCCCGCCCGCTCGGCCCCGTCCCCGCCCGACGAGACCCCGGCCCCGGACCCTTCCTAAGCTGGAACGGCTCTGCTGGACTACCGCTGGAAGGTGGGATCGACCGTGCAGCCGACCGAGATCAACGAGGTCCTGAACCGGCCGCTCAGCCAGGAGCTCCTGGCCCGGGCGCTGACCCGGCTGGCCTATGTCGCCAAGGACGGCACGCCCCGGGTCGTACCGATCGGCTTCGTCTGGAACGGCTCGGAGATCGTGATGTGCACGGTCAAGAACGCCCCGAAGCTGGCGTCCCTGCGCCGGAACCCGGCGGTCGCGCTGACCATGGACACCGAGGCGCACCCGCCGAAGATCCTGCTCGTCCGCGGCCGGGCCGAGCTCGACGTCGTCGAGGGCATCCCGGACGAGTACCTGCGCGGGAACGGCGCCTACGAGATGACGCCCGAGCAGCGGGCCGCGTGGGAGGCCGAGGTCCGCTCGCTCTACGACGGCATGGTGCGGATCGTCGTCACCCCGACCTGGGCGAAGCTGATCGACTTCGAGACGACCCTGCCGAGCGCGGTGGAGGAGCTGATCCGCCGGCGGGACGAGCGCGACCGGACCTGACCCCGCCGCCGGATCACCCGCTCGCACCACTCGGGGTGACAGTCCGGACACCTTACGCCATCGACACTGCTCAGTGGCGGTATCGTGGCCGCGCCCAGCACGTGTGAAGGAGATCGGCATGGCAACTGGCAAGGTCAAATGGTTCAACGCGGAGAAGGGCTTCGGCTTCATCGCCCAGGACGACGGCGGCCCGGACGTCTTCGTGCACTTCTCCGCCATCCAGACCACCGGCTTCAAGGAGCTCTACGAGAACGACGTGGTCGAGTACGACGTCACCCAGGGGCCCAAGGGCCCCCAGGCGGAGAACGTCGTCAAGGTCTGACCGGAGCTGAACCACCGTGCCGGCACCCCGCCCAGGGATGCCGGCATCAGCCCGCCCCCGGCCCGCTCGTGGCCCTGCTCCCGACCCTGCTCCCGACCCAGCCTCCCGGCCCGCTCGTGGCCGAAAGGCCGCCGGGCCGGTTTCAAACGGCGTTCGAATACCCCGGGGTGATCGTTAGACTGCCGGGGTGAAGCTGACCGCAGACCGGATCATCGACGCCGGAATGGCCGTGTTCGCCGAGTCCGGCTACCACGGCCTCTCCATGCGGCGGGTGGCGGAGCGGCTCGACGCGCACGCCGGAAGCCTCTACTACCACGTGCCCAACAAGGCCGCGTTACTGCAGCTGATGGCCGACCGGGTGGCCCGCCAGGCGTATGACGCGGGCACCGAGGCACTCGCCGCACTGGACGCCTCCAGCGGCTGGCAGGCCCGGGTGACGGCGCAGACCGTCGCCCTGCGCCGGAGCATCCGGCAGCACCCCGGCGGGGCGATCATGTTCGCCGACAGCCCGAAGACGCTCAGCCCTGGCGCGCTGTCCGTGATGGAACGGCTGCTCGACACCCTCGCGGCGGCGGGCGTCCCGGCGGAGCAGTGCGGCACCGCCGCCGACACCGTGCTCAGCCACGTGACCGGCTACGTCCTCCAGGAGCAGAGCGAACCGCCGGTCGTACCACCCGACCCGGAGGCCGTCGCCGCCCTGCACCGGCGCTTTCCCCGCACCGTCGCCGCGGCCGTCCACGACCAGGACGGGCAGTTCGCCCGCAGCCTGGAGCTGATCTGCGCCGGTATCGCCACGCTGCTCCCGCCCGCCGAACGGCCCTGACCGCCCAAGCTGACGGGCCCTCAGGCGGCGCCGGACGACTCCAGCAGCGGGGCCCGTCCGGCGCACCCCACCACGCTGCACCCGACGCCGCACCGCGGCGACGCCACACCCCAACCACGCCGCACCCCGACGACGCCGCACCCCGGAGCGCGCACGGCAGGGCGGCCTGAGCCGGTGGACGGCCGTGCCCCGGCAGACCGGCACGGCGGGCTGCCGATGGCCACCGCCGCCACCATGGCCGAGCTGCCGGGCGAGGAGGTGCCGGTGGGCTCCATCGACAAGGTCACCCGCTTCCGGCCCGCCCAGGTGCCCCCCGCGGGCCGCCGGACCGGACCGGCCACCGGCGCGAATGGCCCCATACCCTGACGGACCGTCGGGCCGGGGCCGGACGGACGGCCCGCGTTCACCGGAGCACCCTCCCCGCGTCACCCGCGGTCAGGAAGGGGTTTCATCCCTTCATCGATACCGTCAGGTTCCGGTAAAGGCGTTGCGTCCCCGTATCGGCGCGGGCCGCCACGCGCGCCCCGTGCGCCGCTCCGCGGAACTGGCCCCACTCCGGTGCGGCACTAGGACAGGACCTGTCCCAGATGGCTCCTACCTTGGTTCTCGGCAACGGAGAACGAACGACGAAGGCGGACACCATGACCGACACCACCACCACCTCGACCACGCCCGAGCGGGCCGCGGCGGCCGCCGCCGGCGGGGAGCGGGCGGAGCTGCTGGAGGCGCTGGGCAAGCAGCGGCACTTCCTCCGCTTCACCACCCGTGACCTCACCGACGAGCAGGCCGGGCGCCGGACCACCGTCAGCGAGCTCTGCCTGGGCGGTCTGATCAAGCACGTCGCGAGCGTCGAGCGCGCCTGGACGGCCTTCATCCTGGAAGGGCCCTCGGCGATGGGCGACTTCACCACCATGACCGAGGCCGACTGGGAGCGGCGGAACAACGACTTCCGGCTGCTGCCCGGCGAGACGCTGGCCGGTGTGCTGGAGGACTACGCCGAGGCGGCCCGCCGCACGGACGAGCTGGTCGCCGTCCTGCCCGACCTGGACGCCTCGCAGCCGCTGCCGAAGGCTCCCTGGTTCGAGGCCTCCGCACGCTGGTCGGCGCGCCGCGTCCTGCTGCACCTGATCGCCGAGACCGCGCAGCACGCCGGCCACGCGGACATCCTCCGCGAGGCCCTGGACGGCTCCAAGAGCATGGGCTGATGGGCGCCCCGCCGGGCCCGGAAACGCCGGTGTCCCCTGCGTCTCGACGCGGGGGACACCGTGCGGCCCCGGGGACCGGTCAGCGCTTGACCGCGACTCCGGCGTAGGCGGGGGCCGCCTCCTGCCAGCGCGGCGGGAGCTCCGCCCGCGGCCGCCAGAGCGGCAGTTGGACCAGGCCGGGGTCGACCAGCTCGAAGTCGCCGAAGAACTCCCGGACCTCCTCCTGGGCCCGCAGGATCAGCGGCGAGCTCGCGCGGCTGTAGACCTCGGTGGTCTCGGCGGCCGCCCGGGCGGTCATGAAGTCCTGGGTGCCGTGCGAGAGGATCAGCATGCTGCCCGGCGCCAGCGCGTCCCGCAGCCGCGCCACCGTCTCGGCGGCGCCCTCCTCGTCCCGGACGAAGTGCAGCACCGCCACCAGCATCAGCGCCACCGGCCGGGAGAGGTCGAGCGCCTCCTTCAGGCCCGGATCCCCCAGTATCGCCTCCGGGTCCCGCAGGTCCGCGTGCAGGACGCTGGTGTGACCGGCCGGGTGGTAGGCCAGCAGGGCGCGGGCGTGCGTGAGCACGATCGGGTCGTTGTCGACGTAGACCACCCGGGCGTCCGGAGCCACCCGGTGGGCGACCTCCGCGGTACTGCCCACGGCCGGGATCCCGGTACCGATGTCCAGGAACTGGCGGACGCCCCGGCCGACGGCGAACTCCACCGCGCGCCCGAGGAACTCACGGTTGATCCGGGCCCCGAGCCGGGCGTCGGGCATGGCCGCGATGACCTTCTCGGCGGCCTCCCGGTCGGCCGGGAAGTTGTCCTTCCCGCCGAGGTAGTAGTCGTACATCCGGGCCGGGTGCGGGGTGCCGGTGTTCAGCTCCGCCGGCGGCTGCCACTCCCCCGCCGCCACCGGCCCCGACCAGCCGGTCATCGCATCGTCCCGCATGAAATCCCCACTCGTCCTGACAGCAAGTCATCTCATCCTAAGCACACCGGGAATCCCCCACCCCGCCCCGACCGCGCGACCGGCCCGGCGACCCCGGTCGCCCGCACGGTGCTCACGGCCCTGACGCGCGCCCGCGTCAGGGCCGTTCGGCTTGGCGACCGAGAGCCTGTCGACGGTGTGTCGACTCATGGAACACTCCTTCGGGCCGGCCGGGAAACCCGGTGTCGGCGCAGGCGGGAATCGAGGGCGGCGCCGAGCACGCCGGGGGCGAGCGGACGCCTGACAAGTAATCAGAACCAAACGGATTTCAACGTCATGTGAAATGTCACATGACTTGGCATCCTCCCGTCAAGAGCTCCGTCACGCCGAGATCAACCTGTGACTCGACGCGGCGCGCAAGGGGTAGAACCGCGCCGCGCCGCGCCGAGTGACCGTCACGGACGAGTTTGGGCAAGGCACTTGAGGACGGCCAGCACGTGTGCTTCTCTTTGCTGCGTTGCTTTCTGTTGAAACTTTCGAACAGAAACGAACGGCAGCGGACTGCCGATCCCCCACCCCCCTCGCGCACTCTGGAGCGCCCATGCGGATACCCCTGCGCCGAGCCGTGCCCCGAGCACTGAGCCGCGCGCTGCCCCGTGCGCTCGTCGCGCTGTCCCTCGCGGCGACCGGGCTCGGCACCGTCGTCCTCGGGACGGCCGCCCCCGCGGCGGCCCTGGACAACGGACTCGCCCTCACCCCGCCGATGGGCTGGAACTCCTGGAACACCCTGGGCACCGGAGTGACCCAGGAGGAGGTCCTCCAGACCATCGACTTCA
The DNA here is from genome assembly GCF_042737525.1 of Kitasatospora sp. NPDC059973. Classification (NCBI taxonomy): domain Bacteria; kingdom Bacillati; phylum Actinomycetota; class Actinomycetes; order Kitasatosporales; family Streptomycetaceae; genus Kitasatospora; species Kitasatospora sp. NPDC059973. The sequence goes on from NZ_JBHWUI010000091.1 coordinate 23,212, forward strand.
TGGCCGCCAACGGGCTGGTCCAGGCCGGCTACGACACCGTCACCATCGACGACGGCTGGTCGCTCGGCCACCGCGACGGCCAGACCACCAACCTGGTGAAGACCGCCTACGGCGCGATGCAGCTCTACGACGCCAACCGCAACCCCACCAGCGGGACGGACGGCACCGGATTCGACCTGACCACCGGCCACCTCGTCCCCGATCCGGACCGCTACCCCGCGCACACCGTCAACGGGCAGACCCTGAACGGGATCCAGTACCTGTCCTGGTACGCCCACAGCAAGGGCATGAAGTTCGGCCTCTACGCCACGGACACCTACACGACCTGCCAGGGCCGGCCCGGCAGCCTGGGGCACGAGGCTACCGACGCCGCCGACTTCGTCGCCTGGGGCGTGGACTTCGTCAAGTACGACGACTGCCCCTACGGACCGCAGATCATCGGGCCCGACGGCCACAACTACTGGACCCAGGGCGAGGGGAGGGAGCTGACCCGGTCGATCTACGCCCGGGTGCGCGACTTCCAGCAGGCGCTCGACGCCGCCTCCCGGGCCCAGGGCCGCCCACGGGTGACCCTCAGCGTCTCCGCGCAGCCGGTGCACAGCGGGGTCCCCTACCTCCTCGCCGGTGACGACCCGGCCCGCACCGACCCGGTGGTGGTCGCGGCCGGCACCCCCGCGTTCGAGGCCCCCGGCTACGCCCCGACCGGGGTCTGGTGCGGACAGGTGGCCAACCTCTGCCGGATCGGCGGCGACCGCGGTCCGGACCTGGAGGGCGTGCTCTACGACGGCCAGCTGCAGACCGCCCTGAAATACCCGGGCAACGTGCGGCCGGGCAGCTGGAACGACCTGGACATGATGTTCGCCGGCTGGCAGAACCCGTACGGCGTGTACGGCGTCACCGACACCTGCCCCTGCCACAAGCCGATGTCCGTGACCGAGTCGCGCGGCGAGATGTCGATCCTCGCCATGCTGGCCTCCCCGCTCATCTCCGGCGCGGACCTGCGCACCGCCGCGGACTCCCGGCACACCCGGGACGGCCTCACCTGGTCCACCGGCATCACCGCCGAGCAGCTCGCCGTCTACAAGAACGCCGATGTCATCGCGATCGACCAGGACCGGCTGACCAGGCCCGCCACCCCTGGTCGGCGCCCCGCCCGCCGGCAGCACCGCCCCGATCGTCCTCAAGCGGCAGCTCGCCGACGGCGACACCGCCGTCCTGCTGGTCAACCAGGACCCGGCGGGCTACCGGAACGTCTCCACGACGCTCGCCGAGCTGGGTCTGACCGGCCCCGGCTACTCGGCCAAGGACCTCTGGACCGGCGCCACCGGCAACGTGACCGGCGCGCTCGGCGCCCAGGTCGAGCCGCACGGCGTCGTCCTGTACCGCCTCAAGCCGCTGCCGGGCACCGGGCCGGCCGCGGTCATCGGCGACGGCCGCTACCACGGCATCAGCGCCGGCGGCACCGGCGGCCAGGCCCTGGAGGTCCAGGGCACCTGCAGCGCCCCCGACGGCTCCCCCACCGACATCAACACCTGGTGGAGCTGGCACACCTCCGAGCAGTGGAACTTCGCGCCGAACCCGGACGGCACGGTGCGCATCACCGACAACTGCTACACCGACACGCAGCGCCACGGCACGCTGACCGGCGCCACCGCCGCCGGTCAGCCCGCCCGGGTCCGGAACGCCTGGGACCCCGCCGACCCGGCCCAGAAGTGGCGCGTCGTCCAGAGCACCGCGACCGGCGCGCTGACCATCACCAACGTCGCCACCGGTCTCGTCCTCTCCGCGCCGCAGACCGCCGCGACCTCCCCGGTCGTGACCGGCCCGCCCGACGGATCGTTGGTCGGGCAGTCCTGGAGCCTGCTCTCCTGACGCGCCGTCCGCCGGAGACTCCCCCGTCTCCCGGCTCCGGCGCAGCGCCGGAGCCGGGGCCCCGTCCCACCCGACACCCCTTCTCTGGAGGACCCTTGCGCTCCCCCGGCACCGCACCACCGCGCCGCACCGCACGGTCGCGCCGCACGGAACTGCCGCGCCGCATGGCCTCGGCGCTGACCGCCCTGACCCTGTTCACCGGTGGCGGCGCCCTCGCCGTCGGCCTCCAACTCGCCACCGCACCACCCGCGCTCGCCCTGGACAACGGCCTCAACCTGACGCCGCAGATGGGCTTCAACAACTGGAACTCCACGCACTGCGGCGCCCAGTTCGACGAAGCCATGATCAAGGGCATCGCCGACCTCTTCGTCAGCAAGGGCCTGAAGGCGGCCGGCTACCAGTACGTCAACCTCGACGACTGCTGGGCGCAGCCGCAGCGCGACGGCGCGGGCGACCTCGTCCCCGACCCGGTCCGCTTCCCGCACGGCATCAAGGCGCTCGCCGACTACGTCCACGGCAAGGGGCTCAAGTTCGGCCTCTACTCCAGCGCGGGCGACCACACCTGCGACGTCAACGGCTTCCCCGGCGGGCTCGGCCACGAGCAGCAGGACGCCCGGCTCTGGGCCTCCTGGGGAGTGGACTACCTCAAGTACGACAACTGCCACAACCAGGGCGTCGACGCCCGGACCCGCTACCGGGCGATGGGCGACGCGCTGAAGGCGACCGGCCGCCCGATCCTCTACAGCATCTGCGAGTGGGGCAGCACCGGCCCGTGGGAGTGGGCCCCGCCGGTCGGCAACTCCTGGCGCACCACCGGCGACATCGACGACACCTGGGTCAGCATGATCGCCATCGCCCAGGCCAACCAGGGCCTGGCCGACTACGCCAAGCCCGGGGCCTTCAACGACCCCGACATGCTGGAGGTCGGCAACGGCGGCATGACCGCGACGGAGTACCGCACCCACTTCAGCCTCTGGGCCGAGATGGCCGCGCCCCTGATGATCGGCACCGATCTGCGCACCGCCTCCCCGGAGACCCTGGCCATACTGACCAACACCGATGTGATCGCGGTCGACCAGGACCCGCTCGGCCGGCAGGGCTCGGTGGTCTCCAGCGAGAACGGTCTGGTGGTGATGTCCAAGCCCCTGGCGGACGGCGGCCGGGCGGTCACCCTGACCAACGAGGGCTCCTACGACGCCACCATCACCGCGACCGCACGGACCCTCGGCATCGCCGGGGCGAAGACCTACAAGGTCAAGGACCTCTGGTCGAAGAAGTCCAGCACCGGCGACGGGACCGTCAGCGCCGTCGTGCCGGGGCACGGGACCGCGATGTTCCGGGTCACCCCGGGCTCGCCCGTCCCCCCGCCCACCGGGGTCACCCAGCTGAGCGACCTCCCGTTCGGCACCGCCACCAATCAGTGGGGACCGGTCGAGCGGGACCGCAGCAACGGCGACATCCAGCCCGCTGACGGCCACACCCTCACCATCCGCGGCGCCGCGTACGCCAAGGGCCTGGGCGTGCACGCGCCCAGCGAGGTCGGCGTCCACCTCGGGGGCGCCTGCCGGAACCTGGTCACCGACGTCGGGATCGACGACGAGACCTACGGCAACGGCTCGGTCAGGTTCCAGATCTTCAGGGACGCCGCCCTGGCCGCCGACAGCGGGCCGATGACCGGCAAGGACCCCGCCAGACACCTCACCGCCGACCTCACCGGCGCCACCACCGTCCGTCTGGTGGTCACCGACGCCGGCGACGGCACCAGCTACGACCACGCCGACTGGGCGGGCCCGCGGCTCGCCTGCGGCAGCGGTCCGGCCGCCGGTGCCCACCAGCTCTCCGACCTCGCCTGGGCCTCCGCCGGCAACAGCTGGGGCCCGGTCGAGAAGGACATGAGCAACGGCGAGAACCAGGCCCGGGACGGACGGACCATCACCATCGCGGGCACCACGTACGCCAAGGGTCTGGGCGTCAACGCGCTCAGCCAGGTGGTCTACTTCCTCGGCGGCTCCTGCACCTCGCTCACCACCGACGTGGGGGTGGACGCCGAGGCGAGCGGCCGCGCGAGCGTCTCGTTCGAGATCTACAAGGACGCCGTCAAGGTCGCCGACAGCGGCCTGATGACCGTGACGTCGGCCCCCAGGCACCTCACCGCCGACCTGACGGGCGCCGAGGAACTGCGCCTCGTGGTCACCGACGGCGGCGACGGCACCATCAGCGACCACGCCGACTGGGCGGGCCCCGTCCTCAGCTGCTGACCACCCGCACGGCTCGAAGGCGCGGCGCCGGACCTGGTCCGGCGCCGCGCCCGGGCCGTTCCCCCGCCGGGAGCACCGGCCGACCCCGTGCCGGGAGCGCCGGGGCGGGTGTCACGGGAGCCGGTCGGGGTCGGAGGCCGGCAGGTCGGACGGCTGCCACTCGATCATCATGATGGTGGCGTCGTCGGTCAGCGTGCTGTCCTGGTTCTCCAGGAGGGCGTGGATGAGACGGCGCAGCGCCTCGGGGGCCGCCTCGCCGGCCGCGGTGGCGCGGATGACGAAGTCGGCGAAGCGCTCCAGCCCGAACATCTCGTGGTTGGTGCCCTTGGCCTCGATGACGCCGTCGGTGTAGAGGAGGATCCGGTCGCCCGGCCGGAGCGAGAAGGTGTGCACGGCGCGCGGACCGCCCGACAGACCCGACAGCCCCAGCGGCGGCTCGGCGGTACGGGTCAGGGCGTCCGCGACGACCTCGTGGCCCCGGATCAGCAGCGGGGGCGGGTGGCCGCAGTTGGACCAGTGCAGGGTGCCGGTGGCGAGGTCGAGCCGGGCGAAGATGCCGGTGGCGAAGCGGTCCGGGAACCAGCGCTGCAGGGCGTCGTCGATGGTGTCCACGAGGTCCGGGAGGTCGGCGCCGTTGCGACGGGCGTTGCGGCAGGCCGCGAGGGCGACCGCGGCGGTCAGACCGGAGGCGAGGTCGTGCCCCATCGCGTCCAGCACGGCGGCGTGCAGGACGCCGGCGGCCAGCGAGTGATCGAAGGCGTCACCGCCGAGGTCGTAGGCGGGCTCCAGGACGGCGGTCGAGATGACCTGGCCGTTGCAGACGGTCCGCAGGGGGAGGAAGGCCCGCAGCATCTCGGCCGGCAGGCTCATCGTCTCCACCCGCGTCCCCCGGGCGTAGCTGTCGCTGGTGTCGCGCTTCGAGGTGATCACCATCGCCAGCATCGCGGCGAGGAGCCGGCAGCGGCGCACCGCGGCGCTGTCGAGCGCGGCGGTCCGCACGCCCAGGACGCCGAGCCGCTCGGCGCCGTCGACCAGCGGGAACCAGGCGAGCAGCTTGCCGTCGTCGCTCTCCGCCACCCGCAGCCCCCCGGTGCGGTACGTCCAGCCGGCCAGCGTGCCCTCGATCGGGAGGGCGGCACCGCCGCCGAGGGCGAACAGGTGGTTCTGCTGGATGTCGGCCAGGTACACGGTGCTCACGCCGATGCCGAGGGTCTGGGCGTACTGCTGGGCCAGTACCGGGACGTCGGCCGGGTCGAGCGTGCGTCGCGTGGTGAGGAACTGTTCCATCAGCTGCTCACCCAGGTTGAGCGGCAGGGTCTCGTCGGTCATCGCTCCAGCCGAGCCGGGCCGGACCACGCCGTCCAGCCGACGCGGAGGGAACCGGGCCGGAGTCACCCGCACGTGGGCCGCGCGGTCGGCCGGACGGTGGACCGGGACCGTCCCCGGCACGCCGGGGGGCGAGCCGGGGGGCGGTCAGGCGGGGTGCCCCGCGTCGATGTCGGTGACGTCGCGGAAGGTGAGCGGCGCACGGTCCGCGGTGGTCCGGGTGTCGACGGGGTCGAGGAGGAAGCCGGTGTGGTCGCCGCCGTCGGTCCGGGCGTGGACGCGGCCGGCGAAGTGGGCCGCCGCGTCCGCCAGGACGGGCGCCCCGCCCGGGCCCGGCGTCCAGCGGACGTCCGCGAACTTGTCGGTGTCGTCGCCGGTGCGCCCGCCGAACAGCTCGGCGAGGTCGTGGCGGTGCCGGGGCAGGAGGTGGACCACCAGGAACTCCGCGCGCGACGCGACGGCGTGGGTGTGGTTCGCCTTGGAGATCCACACCGCGAAGCGCACCGGCCGGATCGAGCACTGACCGGCGAAGCCGACCAGGCACCCGGCGCGCTCCTGGCCGGCGGCCGTGGTGACGACGTACACCGGGTAGTCCAGCAGGGCGGCGAAGGCGTCGAAGTCGGGCATGGGTGTCGCTCCTTCCGTGCGGAGGCCGCGGTGGCGGCGGTGGGGTGCGTCCGGTCCTTCGCTGCCCGCTTCCGCGGCCGCCATTCCCGGGCGGCCGTTCGTCGGGCCCTCGCACGCGCGCCCCCGGCCGAAACCTACGTCGGTCGGTCCGGCGGCGCCCGCCGGGAGGACGGCGGCCCTCAGCGGCGGTGGCGGCCGGTGGGGCGCCGGGAGGTGAACGCCGGCCGCGAGGCCGGGAGGAAGAGGCGGGCCACCTCTCCCCCGAGGTTGACGCCGATGGCCAGGGCCATCGCGGTGGCGCACGCCCGGCCGACCCAGCTGCACCCGGCCTCGGGCCGGCCCTGGACGAAGGCGAGCATGCCGAAGTACAGCACCGAGCCGGGCATCAGCGGCCCGAGCGCCGCCGTGACGTGCGGCAGCGCGGACATCGCCCGGTAGCGGGCCATCAGCTGGCCGAACAGGCCGACCAGCCCGGCGGCGAGCCCGGTGGCCACGATCGGCTCGACGCGGGCGCCCGCCAGGACGGCGTAGGTGGTCCAGCCGACGGCGCTGTTGAGGACGACCGGGGCCAGGGTGGCCCGGTCGGTGCGCAGCAGGACGGCGAAGGTCAGTGCCAGCAGCATCGCGGCCCCGAGTTGGAGCGGCGGGTTCACCGTGCTGCCCGGCGCCCCGTCGGGGGTCAGGTCGGCGTCGTTGCTGACGCCCAGGTACAGCACCGTCATGACGCCGATCACGATGCCGGCCATCAGGTACAGCACTTCGAGCAGCCGGGCGGCCGCGGTGAGGTAGAAGCCGGTCAGGCCGTCCTGGGCCGCGGCCACCAGCGGGCGGCCCGGCAGCAGGGCGAACAGCCCGCCGGTGATGACCACGGAGCCGCGCAGGTGGAGCCCGTTCAACGACAGCAGGCTGCCGATCGTCGCGGCCGGCGTCGCGGCGGCCACGAAGCCGTAGAACTCGGGCAGGTCGTGGCGGGCGACCAGGGCTGCCAGCCGGTCACCGGTCAGGGCGGCGACGAAGGCGGTCCCGAAGACCAGCCAGGCCCGGCCGTCCGCCCGGCCGCCGACCAGCAGGGTCGCGGAGCCGGCCAGCAGCCCGGAGGCGAGGACGAGGAGCCAGCCCGGGTACGGGGGCCGGCGGCCGAGCAGGACGGTCAGCCGGTGCCGGGCGTCCTCGGCCGCCACCTCGCCCGCCGTGATGGCGGTGACCAGGCGGAAGACGGCGGCGAGCCGGGTGTAGTCGCTGGCCGGACGGCGGACCGCCCGTTCGGCCGTCAGCGGCGCGACGTCCGGCGTCGGCTGGTAGGAGATCGCCACCAGGGTGTAGGTCACCTGCGGCTCGCAGGGGTACACGCGGTAGGCGTGGGCGACGCCCAGCATCGCGCCCTCCACGTCCTCCGCGGACTCGCCGCTGGCGAGCAGCGCCTCGCCCACCCGCAGGGCGAGGTCCAGGACGCCCGACGCCTCCGCCGGGCCGGGCCGCTGCCGCGCTTCTCCGCCGGCCGCGAGCGGGCGTTCGGCCATCGGCATGCGCACCAGTGGCCGCATCCGGTCCGGCCAGGGCGTGTCCCCGCGACCGGCGCGCCCCGGGACGCTTTCCCCGTCGGCGGGCGGCCGGGGGGCGACCAGGCCGCCGCGGGCGTCCTCGGGCCCGGGGCCGCCCGGCGCCGCCGGGTGCGGGGCGGGGGTCGCGCCCGGCTCCGGCCCGGGGTCGCCGGCGTCGGGCCGCCGGCCCGGGTGACCTTGCTCCGACACCGCCGCTCCTCATCGTCGTGCCGCGCACCGGAGCGGTCACCTGCGGCGGGGTGGCCGCTCGGCGGCGGTGCGGGACCACCACGTTCCACTACGGATGGTCATGATCCTGCTACCCGAAGTGACCTGCGGGGGAACGCCCAGGGCGGCGCGCGGGCCGCTGCCCGGCGTCCGGCCGGTCCCGTACGCTCGGCCGACCGGGTGGCCCCGCCGCCTGCGGAGCACGGCCGGCCCGCCGTCGAGAAATCCGCTGGCGGGCCCGCTCCCCCATTGGCGATCATCGGCGGTATGAACGATCAACCCGTGCGATGGACCCAGGCGACCGTCTACCCCGACATGTGGGTCGATCCGGACAACGACCCGCGCAACGGCGACGGACCCGCTCCGGACTGCGAACTCGCGACGCTGATGGGCTACCTGGCGGACTACCGCGCGACCCTGCTGATGAAGTGCGAGGGCCTGGAGCCGGAGCAGCTCGCCCGCCGGTCGGTCCCGCCGTCGACGATGTCGCTGCTCGGCCTGGTCCGCCACCTCGCCGAGGTCGAACGGGACTGGCGGAACTGGCTGGACGACGCCGAGCCGCTGCCCAAGCTGTACGGCAGGCGTGACGCGGACTTCGACGACGTGGTCGGCGAACGGTCCGCCGTCGACGCCGCGTACGCCGACCTGGCGCGTGAGCAGGCGGCGACCGACGCCGCGCTGGCTGGGCACACCGACCTCGGCGCGCGCCTGGAGAAGGACGGGATCGCCGTCCGGGAGCTGCTGGTGCACCGGATCGAGGAGTACGCCCGGCACTGCGGGCACGCCGACCTGCTGCGCGAGTGCGTCGACGGCCGGGTGGGCCAGTAGCGCCCCCTCCTACCGAAGCCCGGCCGGGCCCTCGCCGGCACGCGCGCGGGCGTCTGCCTGGGGGGCGACGCCAGACTCCTGGCCGCGGGAGCGTCCGGGTCGGCGCCTTCACCGGGAACCTGACGGGCAAGCTGGTGATGATCCACGGCGACCTGCGCGCCGGCGTGACGGTGCTGTCCGCCGAGTTCGCCCCGGACCTCGTCGGTGGGGCGCCGCACGGCCCGGTGATCGCGCCCCCGTACCTCGACGGCTACGCCCAGGACATCGACCCGGCCACCGTCCTGGTCCCCGAGGTCCTCCGCACGGAGGCGGATGACGACCCGGACGAGTACCGCGGCTTGGACGCCCCGAAGGTCCACGGCGGCCGGCTGCTGCGCCACATCGAGGAGGGCCTCCCGATCACCCTGCCCCGGTGAACCCGGCGGGGGTGCGGCCGGGCCGTCCGGGCAGCCTGGGCTGCCCCTTTGTCGCTCGTCCCACGGGGGTAAACCCCCGCATCAATCGGAGGCCATCCGCAGCGCGCCGCCATGGAATCGCAGGCGATGATCGATCCCACGACACGGTAGGCGAGTTGAGGGGTCATAGACATGGCACGGCATCACCAGCACATCGGCCGACGGGGGCTGCTGGCCGCGGCGGCCGTCGCGATCGGAGCGGTCCTCGCTCCGGTCGCGGCCCAGGCGGCGCCGGCGGCATCGGCGGCACCGCCCGTCGAAGCGGCCGGGACGAGCGGTGTGGTCCGCGCGCTGGACCGGGCGGCCCACCCGCTGCGCTCGACCGAACCGGGCCGCGGCACGGCCGACCTGCGCGCCCTGGGGGCGATGATCGGCGACGCGAAGGTGGTCGGGCTCGGCGAGGCCACCCACGGCTCCCACGAGTTCTTCGCCATGAAGGAGCGGGTCTTCCGCCACCTCGTCGAGGAGAAGGGCTTCACCACCTTCGCCCTGGAACTCAGTTGGTCCGCCGGGCTCCGGATCGACGACTACCTGCAGACCGGCCGGGGCGGCGACGCCCGCAGCGTCGCCAAGGCGGCCCTGGCCGACTCCCCGTGGGACCGCGAGGAGTTCGTCAGCCTCATCGAGTGGATGCGCGACTACAACCGCCACCACCCGGACCGCACCGTCCACTTCATGGGCGACGACATCGGCGCGCCCTCGCTCGACGACGCGTTCTTCGCCCGGATCACCGACTACGTGCGGCGGACCGACCCGCAGGCCCTCGCCCGGCTCGACGCGTTCTACACCGGGCTGCGCCCGATCGACGACGTCTTCGCCTACCTGGGCCGGCCGCTCGCCGAGCGCCGGCGACTCGCCGCGCAGGCCCAGCAGGCCCTCGACCTGGTCGGCGGTCTGCGGGGCAGCGACCCGGAGGCCGCCGCCTGGGCCGAGCAGAACGCCCGCTCGGTCGCCCAGACCGCCACCTTCCTCTCCCTCGATCCCGGGGACGCCACGACGCTGCCCGAGTTCGAACGCTTCCGGGACGAGGTGATGGCGCAGAACGTCATCTGGTGGCAGCGGCGTACCGGCGGGAAGGTGCTGCTGTCCGCCCACAACGACCACGTCGGCCGCCTCGCCGGCGACCCGGCGCTGTACCCCAGGACGCAGGGCGCCTACCTGAACGACACGATGGGCCGCGACTACCTGCCGGTCGGCTTCACCTTCTACCAGGGATCGCTCCTCTCCAAGGACGCCGCCCTGGGCGGCCCCTGGAAGACGTTCACCGCGGGGCCGCCCACCTCGGACCTGAGCGAGTACACCCTCGACCAGGTCCGCTACCGGGACTTCTACCTGGACGTCCGCACCGCCCCGGCCGCGGCCAGGGCCTGGCTGAGCGGCACCCGGCCCGTTCGCACCTACGGCACGCAGTACCCGTACCCGCCCGGGAACGTCGCGCTCGGCACGTCCTTCGACGTCCTGGTCCACCTCCACGACATCCGGGAGGCCGACCGGACGCCGTAGGTCCGGGGCCGGCCGGGCCGGCTACTTGCTCCGGACGCTGCCCAGCGGCTCGGGGTCCGCCCCGAGGGCGGTGAGCGCCGCCTGCCAGTCGGCGTCCTCGGCCTGGAGGGTGCTGCGGAGGAAGGCCGTGGTGAGCCGCCGGATCAGGGCCACCCGCGCGGGGCTCTCGTCGGTCGTCTCGGCGACCTCGTACCCGACGATTCCACCGAGCGAATGCTCCGCGCCGAACAGGGTGAGCAGGCTCTTGCGGCCCGGGCTGTATGTGTAGGGGTCGGTGAACCAGTCCGGGCCGCGGGTGGACAGGTGGGACTGGTCGCGGTCCCCGGCGACCACGAGGGCCGGTGTGGTCATGGCCTCGAAGGACGGCTTCAGGAAGGGCAGGTGCTCGGCGGCGAACGGGGTCAGGTCGTCGCCCAGACCGGCCGCCGCCAGCAGGACGCCCGCCTTCACCCGGGGATCGGCCATGGACTCGCCGGGAACGCCGTCGGCGTCCAGGACGCGCGCGCCGAGCAGCGCGCTCGCCGTCTGGGCGCCCCAGGAGTGGCCGGCCACGGCGACCCGGCCGCGGTCGACGCGCCCGCCGAGGCCCGGCACGGCGGCTTCCAGGACGTCGAGCCCGTCCAGCACGCGTGTGAGGTCCTCGACGCGCAGGCGCCAGATCCGCGGGGTGCGCGGGTCGTCGGCCGGGATGCCGAGGGTGCGGGAGTCCAGGTGGGTGGGCTGCAGGACGACGAAGCCGTGGGCGGCCCAGTAGTCCGCGAGCGGGGCGTAGCCGTCCATCGACCAGCCGAAGCCGTGCGAGAAGACGACCACCGGCAGGCCGCGGCCGGTCGCCGGGGCGGACACCCGGACCTGGAGGTCCTCGCCGCGGCCCGGGGCGGGCAGGACGACCGGCTTGGCGGAGAGCACCGTGGCGGGTGCGTCGGTGCTGTGGGGGACTGACATGGAGGGGCCTTCCGTTCGGGTTCGCTGCGCAGGTGGCTTCGGTGGGCCCGGCGGCGGGTGGCGCTGCGGGGCCGGGAATCGGCGATCGTGGGCGCTCCGCCGTCCGGTGGAGACGGGACAGCCGGTGGACGGCATGGCCGGTGGCCCCGTGTTCTGCCATCATGGCCGAAACGGAACCTCGCTCCGCAAACGATACGGAACAGCGTTCCGCTTTACAAGCGTCGGTCATCGACCGTCCGTCATCGATCGTCGGTCACCGATCGTCGGTCACCGATCGTCGGTCACCGATCGAGAGCCATCGATCGTCAGTCGTCGACCAGGTCCGTCACGGCCCGGGTCGGTCATGGGAGGAGTGCCGTGGTGAACGACAGCGGCCAGGGCGCGGAGAGCGCAGCCGGGTCCAGGCGAAAGGACGCCCGGCGCAACCAGCAGGCCCTGCTGGACGCGGCCGCCGCGGCCTTCGTCACCTCGGGGGTCGAGGCGCCGGTGCGCGACATCGCGGCCGCCGCCGGCGTCGGGATCGGTACCATCTACCGCCACTTCCCCACCCGGGCGGACCTCGTCATCGCGGTCTACCGCCACCAGGTCGAGGCGTGCGCCGAGGCCGGCCCCGCCCTGCTGGCGAGCAGCCCGTCACCGCACGCGGCGCTCGCGCGGTGGGCCGACCTCTTCGTCGACTTCCTGGTCACCAAGCACGGCCTGGCCGCCGCGATGCAGACCGACAGCGCCGGCTTCGAGACCCTGCACGCCTACTTCCTCGACCGCCTCCTGCCGGTGTGCACCCTGCTCCTCGACGCCGCGGCCGCCGCCGGCGAGACCGACTCCGACCTCACCGCGTACCAACTCATGCGCGGCATCGGCAACCTCTGCATCGGCGCCGACAGCGACCCCCGCTACGACGCGCGCCCGCTGGCCGCGCTCCTCGTCGCCGGCCTGCGCCGCCGGCCCTGAGGGGCCGCCAGCTCCCCACGCCCGACGACCGCGCCTCCCGCCACT
>NZ_JBHWUI010000092.1:0-35077 GCF_042737525.1 Kitasatospora sp. NPDC059973
GTCCTGTTTCACGTGAAACAGGACCCGGCCCCGGCCGTTTCCGCTGTGCCGCCGGGCTACCGGGCTACCGGCGCGCGCGGGTCAGAGGCCCAGGTCGGCCAGGTCGTACGCGGTCACGTACGGCAGGCCGGTGGCCTCGACCGCGGCGGCGCCGCCCCGCTCCACGATCACCGCGACGCCGACCACCTCGGCACCCGCCTCGCGCAGTGCCTCGACGGCGGTCAGCACCGACCCGCCGGTGGTGGAGGTGTCCTCGACGGCCAGCACCCGGCGGCCCTTGACCTCGGGGCCCTCGATCCGGCGCTGCAGACCGTGCGCCTTGCCCGCCTTGCGGACCACGAACGCGTCCAGCTCGCGGCCGCGCGCGGCGGCGGCGTGCAGCATCGCGGCGGCCACCGGGTCGGCGCCGAGCGTCAGGCCGCCGACGGCGTCGTACTCCAGGTGCTCGGTCGCGTCCAGCATCACCCGGCCCACCAGCGGGGCGGCCTGGGCGTCCAGCGTGATCCGGCGCAGGTCGACGTAGTAGTCGGCCTCCTTGCCGGAGGAAAGGGTGACCTTGCCGTGCACGACGGCCTTGTCCTTGATCTGTGCCAGCAGGGCGTCGCGGTCGTTGCTCATGAGCGTTCAGTCTAGGGGGTGTCCGGCCTTCTAACGTCGGCGCAGGGCCCTGGCCAGGACCACGGCGCCGCCGATCAGGGCCACGCCGCCGCCGATCATCCACGGCACCGCGCTGCGGCCGCCCGGTCCCGGCACCACGATGCCGCCGGCCTCGCCGCCCCAGCGGGACGCCGCCCGGGCCCGCGCGCTGCGGGCCGGCAGGGCGGGGGCGTACGGGCCGCGCGGCGGGGCGTGGTCGACCTCCTCGGCGGAGCGGCCGACGATGCTGCGGCGGACCGGGCCGCCGAGCACCGGCTCCTGCTCGTAGCCGAAGGGCAGGTCGGCGGGGAGCTCGGTGCCGGCGCCGTCCCCGGCCTCGGCGGCGGGGCCGTCGACGTCGGCGGCCTCCTCACGGTCGTCCTCCTCGCGGTCGCCGCCGATCGGGAGGCCGAAGCGCTCGGCGTCGGCGTCGGAGAAGGCGATGAGGTCGGAGAGGTCGTCGTCGAGGTCGTCGCCGGGGTTGTCCTGGTGGTCGTCCAGGAAGAGCACGGTGGCGGTGGGCTCCTCGTCGTCCTCCGCCTCGTCCTCGACGTCGTCCTCGACGTCGGTGTCCGTCTCGTCCTCGGCCTCGGGGGCCTCTGCCTCGACGTCGGCGTCCTCTGCTTCCGCCTCGACGCTCGTCTCGACGTCGGCGTCCGCCGCCTCCACGGCGGCTTCCACCTCGGCTTCCCCCTCCACCTCGACGTCCGCTTCCACGTCGGCGGGCCGCGCCTCGACCTCGGCGTCCGCCGCCTCCGCCGCCGCCTCCGCGTCGGGGGAGGCGAGGGCGGCGGCGAAGCGGTCGAGCAGGCGGCGGCCGGCGCCGGCGAGAGTCTCGCCGTCGAACTCGGTGAGCCGGCCGGTGGCGCTCAGGTCGCCGACGAAGCGGACCAGCGTGGTCCCGGCCGCGGTGCCGTCGGCGGTGGCGACCCGGAGGGTGGCGGTGGCCTCGCCGCTGCCGCGCACCTCCTCGCCCTCGGCGAACACGGTGAGGACGCCCTCGCGGCCCTCGATCAGTGACAGCACGCCCTTGTAGGTGATGGTGGAGGTGCCGATCCGCAGCTTCAGCCGCCCGCCGATCTCTTCGGCGGACCCGCTGCCGACGGCGGCCGGCTCGGTGCTCAGCCCGGGGACGCAACGGGCCAGCAGAGCCGGATCCTGCAGGGCCTGCCGGACCAGCTCGGCCGGCATCGGGACGACAACCTCATGCTCCATGTCACGGAGCCTACCGACCGAACCCGCGGTGGTCCCCGCGGTGGCCCCTACCTGCCGTCGGGACGTCCCCGACCGGCCGCACCCGGCCCTCCGCCGACCGCTCGCGGCCGCCCTCCGCCCGGTTCCGTCCGCTTCACCCCGGGCGGTCCGTCAGCGCGGCCCCAGCAGGGTCAGCGCGGCCGGCGGGCGGGCCGGGCGGAGGGCGGTCAGGTGGGCGGCGGCGGCCCGCAGGGCGTCCGCGGTGAACGCGCGCGGCGGCGGGGCGTCCGGGGCGAGGGTGAGCGGGGGCTGGGCGGCGGCGGCCAGCAGGAAGGCCTGGCTGTCCGGCGAGTCGGGCCGGCAGCTCGCGGCGGGGCCGCCCCGGACGGCGTACGGGACGGTCCGCAGCCCGGCGGCCCGCAGGCCGGACTCGACCTGCCAGAGGCCGTTCGGCTCGCCGTCCGCCCGGACGGCGAGCCGCCCGCCGGGCGCGAGCAGCCGGGTGGCGAGGCCGTAGAACTCCTGCGAGTGGAACTTCACCGTCCCGCTGTCGGCGGGTCCGGGCAGATCGGCGAGCACCACGTCGAAGGACGCCTCGCCCGGGTGCACGCCGCGCAGCCACTCCAACGGGTCCGCGGTGGCGGTCCGCACCCGGGGGTCGTCCAGGGAGTGGCCGGAGAGCGCGGCCAGGCCCGGGTCGGTCCGGGCCAGCCGGGCGAGGGCCGGGTCGGCGTCGACCACCAGCACCGACCGGACGCCGCCGTGCCGCAGCACCTCCCGCGCGGCGAGGCCGTCACCGCCGCCGAGCAGCAGCACCCGGGCGTCCGGCCCGGCCGCCATCGCGGGGTGGACCAGGGCCTCGCTGCCCCGGTACTCGTCCGGACCGCAGACCGCGAGCCGCCCGTCCAGGTACAGCCGCAGCGGGCCCTCGGCGGGGCCGGTGAGCACGATCTCCTGGTACCGGGTGTGGGCGGCGTACCGGACCTGCCCGCCGTACAGGGCCTGCCGGGCGGCGCGTTCGATCGCGCCGGACCAGACGGCGGCCGCGGCGAGCAGGGCGAGGACGAGGGCGCAGCCGCCCCAGAGCAGCAGCCGGGTGCGGGGCGGGGGTTCCTCGCGGAACAGCCAGAGCACCACCGCGGCCCCGGCGACGGCGTTGACGGCGCCGGTGACCAGGGCGCCGGTGCCGGGGCCGAAGAGCGGCAGGATCAGGAACGGGAAGGCGAGGCCGCCGATCAGCGCGCCCACGTAGTCGGCGGCGAAGAGGTCGGCCGCGGCCCGCCCGGCGTCCTCCCGGCGGATCCGCTGGACGAGCGTCATCAGCAGCGGGATCTCGGCGCCGATCAGGACCCCGATCAGACAGGTCAGGGCGATCATCGCGGCCTGGTACCGGCCGATCCAGGCCCAGCAGGAGTACAGGGCGAGGACGGAGAGCCCGCCGGTGAGCGCGAGCGCGCACTCGACCAGCGCGAAGGCGGTGGCCGGGCGGCGGGTGAACCGTTTGGCGAGCAGCGAGCCCAGCCCCATCGCGAACACCATGACGGAGAGCACGACGGAGGTTTGGGTGACCGAGTCCCCGAGCAGATAGCTGCCGAGCGCGACGAGTTCGAGCTCGTAGACGAGTCCGCAGGCGGCGCAGACGAACGCCGCCAGCAGGACGGTGAGCCGGGAGAGCGCGGGGTGGGCGCGCAGCCGGGCCCTGCGGCGGGCGGGCAGAGGGGTCAGGCTCCGCCCGGGCCGGGGTGGGCTGCCGTTGTCGAGGTCGAGTCCCGGCTGTGCGGGTGGACCGGCCGGATGGTTGATCACGAACAAACGCTAGGCGACGTTCGGTACGGATGGCTGCGTCCATTCGACGGACAGTGCGATACGACAGGTTGACGAATCGTTCCTGCGTGCGAATGAAGGCCGATGGGCGGACCTATGGCCCCATCGGGATCGGCGGCCGTGCTCACCGGGTCGCCACCAGAGAGGACCGCGTACAGACCAGCTGGCCCTCCTGCGGATAGGCGTGCCAGGTGCGCCAGAGCAGCCGGTCCGCGGCGCCCTGGGTGACCAGCGCGGTGAACGCGCTCGGGTCGCCCGGGAAGACGCCGGCCAGGCCGCGGGGGTGGCCCTCGACCAGGGCCAGCAACTCCTGGGCGCGAGCGGCGAAGTCGTGCGGCGGCAGCGCCTCGATCCGGGCCGCGAACTCGTACTCCCAGCCGTCCACCTGTTTGGCCACCCGGGCCGGCAGTGGGGTCCGGCGGCCGGGCAGGCAGGCGACGGTCTCCAGGCATCTGCCGGGCCCGGCGGCGATCACCACCTGGTGCGAGGCGCCCAGCAGCCGCAGCTGGAGGGTGCCGGGCGGCCCGGGGCGCCCGGCGTTGGCGAGTCTCAGGTCGCGGACTGCGAGAGCGGGCAGCGGGTCGCCGCCCAGGCACCAGGCCAGGTCACCGGCGCGGGTGTCCGTGTAGGAGGTCTGCAGTGTGGTGAGCATGCTCGGCTCCGCGTTTCAGCTCCGTGCGCGCCCGCCGTGCAGCAGCGAGTAGGCCTGGGCAAAGGCGAGGCTGTTCGTGGCTGTGCGGTCCAGGGCGCGGCCGACCGTGGAAGGAAGGATTCCGGCTGGAGATTCAGCAGCAGAGAAGCATGAATACGCCGGGTCCGTCGGTGATTTACCCAACTTTGTCAAGCATTCACCGTTTCGAGCACCCCGGCTTCCCCGCTCTGATCGAGCCGGTGTGCGACTTTGCACAGCGCGCGCCCCTCGCCCCGGTTCGCGCGCCGTGCGCGCTGCTCGCACGCCACTCACGACGCGCGCACGCCCCGGTCCCCACTGCGCCCGGCGCACGGGGCACACGAAGGACCGGGGCGAGCCCGGCGAACCTCGACCGGGGACAATCGTCGCCCCCGGCTGATCAATTGACTATTCGTCAGGACGTGCGACGCGTACCGTCCGATGGTCAGAGCCGACCGAGTCGGCTGACCGCCTCCTCCAGGACCTCGTCCTGCTTGCAGAAGGTGAAGCGGACCAGCGAGCGGCCGGCCTCGGTGTCGTCGTAGAAGACGACATTGGGGATCGCGACGACGCCGCAGCGCTCGGGCAGGGCACGGCAGAACTCGATGCCGTCCTTCTCGCCCAGCGGGGTGATGTCGGTGGTGATGAAGTAGGTGCCCTCCGGTCGGAACACCCGGAACCCGGCCGCGCTCAGCCCGTCGGCGAGCAGGTCCCGCTTGCGCAGCAGATCGGCGCGGAACCCGTCGAAGTAGTCGTCGGGCAGCCGCAGGGCGTCGGCGACGGCGTACTGGAAGGGACCGGCACTGACGTAGGTCAGGTACTGCTTCGCGGTGCGGACGGCGGCGACCAGGGGCGCCGAGCCGGTGACCCAGCCGACCTTCCAGCCGGTGAAGGAGAAGGTCTTGCCGGCCGAGGAGATCGACACGGTGCGCTCGCGCATGCCCGGGAGCGCGGCGATCGGGTGGTGGGCGCCGCTGAACACCAGGTGCTCGTAGACCTCGTCGGTGACCACCAGCAGGTCGTGCTCGACGGCGAGGGCGGCGATCGCGGCCAGTTCGTCGGCGGAGAGCACCAGGCCGGTGGGGTTGTGCGGGGAGTTGAGCAGCAGCAGCCGGGTGCGCGGGGTGACCAGCGCTCGCAGTCGCTCCAGGTCGGGGCGGAAGTCCGGGGCCCGCAGGGTGAGCGGGACGCGGACGGCGCCGGCCATGGCGATGCAGGCGGCGTAGGAGTCGTAGAAGGGTTCGAGGGCGATCACCTCGTCGCCCGGCTCCAGCAGCGCCAGCAGGGCGGCGGCGATCGCCTCGGTGGCCCCGGCGGTGACGAGCACCTCGGTGTCCGGGTCGTAGGCGAGGCCGCGGAAGCGCTGCTGGTGCTCGGCGATCGCGCTCCGCAGCTCGGGGATGCCGGGGCCGGGCGGGTACTGGTTGCCCCGGCCCGCGAGGACGGCGTCGGCGGCGGCCTGGGCGATCTCGGCCGGTCCGTCGGTGTCCGGGAACCCCTGGCCGAGGTTGATGGAGCCGGTGGCGGTGGCGAGGGCGGACATCTCGGCGAAGATCGTCGTGCCCATCCCGGCCAGCCGTCGGTTCAGCAGCGGCCTCGTACCCATTGCGGCTCCTCACGCCTCGTCGTCGGCCCCATCCTGGGGCAGCGGGTGGCCGGGGACAAGAACGGCCCGCCGCCGGGGGTGCCGGGGCGGGCCGTGCCGCGGAGCGGAGCGGAGCGGTGGCGGGAGGATCAGGCCTCGTTGGTGCCCTCGGGGGCCTCGCCCTCGCCCTCCTCGCCCTCGATCTCCTTCTGCAGGCCGAGGCGCTCGACGATCCACTGCTCGAAGCCGACGGCGGCCTGGGTCCAGTTGGCGGTGGTGGTGACGAAGTAGTCCAGGTTCACGCCGGTGCCGACGATCATCTGGGCCTCGCCGATCAGGCGGACCACGCCGTCCTCGTGCGTGTGGGTGTAGACCTTGGGCCAGAGGGTCTCGCGGTTCCACTCGTCGATGAGGTCGAGGATCTCGGCCTTGTCCTCCAGCGGGTAGGCGCGGTCGTAGAACGCGCGGACCGCGAAGAGCTCCTTCTGCTCGCCGCGGAACATGTAGTAGACGCGGAAGCCCTCCCAGGGGGCGGTGAGGTCGCCCTCCTCGTCCACGACGTGCTTGAGCTGCATCTGGTCCAGCAGCTGGGTCACCAGGGCCTGGTCCGGGACGACGATCGGCGGCGGGCCGGCCGGCCGACCTCCCTGGCCGCCGGGCTGGCCGCCCTGCGGCACGCCGAACGACGGGATGGACGACGGGTCGATGCTCATGGGGGTCCTCTTCCTCAGTGCACGTGGTGGCCGGCAATGAGAGGCCGCCCTTCCATCTCCCATCCTGCCTCATCCTGGGCCTGCCTCACAGGGGCGCCCGGGCGGCGGGCGGGCACCTGTGGATCTTGCCGGGCCCCCGGTCGGGGCCGTGGCCACCGAGGGTGAGCGCGGCGCCGGGCCGCCCCCTCGGGGAGCGGGGGCGGCCCGGTCCGGGGGCTGCGCAGCGCTACTTCTCCAGCGGGCCGCGGGCCCGGACGGTGAGGTGGTCGCCCTCCTCGGCCCGTTCGACCAGGACGGTGTCGCCGTCGTGCACCTGGCCCGAGAGGATGGCCCGGGCGAGCTGGTCGCCGATCGCGGACTGCACCAGGCGGCGCAGCGGCCGGGCGCCGTACGCGGGGTCGTAGCCGGTGAGCGCCAGCCAGTCCCGGGCGGCCTCGTCGACGTGGAGGGTGAGCCGGCGCTCGCCCAGCCGGGTGGCCAGCCGGGCGACCTGGAGGTCGACGATCCGGCTCAGCTCGGCGGTGCCCAGCGGCTCGAAGACCACGATGTCGTCGAGGCGGTTGAGGAACTCGGGCTTGAACGCGGCCCGCACCGAGTCCAGCACCAGCCGCTTCTTCATCTCCTCCGGGGTGGCCGGGTCCACGAGGAACTGGCTGCCCAGGTTGGAGGTGAGGATCAGGATCGCGTTGCGGAAGTCGACCGTGCGGCCCTGGCCGTCGGTGAGCCGGCCGTCGTCCAGCACCTGGAGCAGGACGTCGAAGACCTCGGGGTGGGCCTTCTCCACCTCGTCCAGCAGCACCACGCTGTAGGGGCGGCGGCGGACCGCCTCGGTGAGCTGGCCGCCCTCCTCGTAGCCGACGTACCCGGGCGGGGCGCCGACCAGGCGGGAGACGGAGTGCTTCTCGCCGTACTCGCTCATGTCGATCCGGACCATCGCCCGCTCGTCGTCGAAGAGGAAGTCGGCCAGGGCCTTGGCGAGTTCGGTCTTGCCGACGCCGGTGGGGCCGAGGAACAGGAAGGAGCCGGTCGGCCGGTCCGGGTCGGCGATGCCGGAGCGGGTGCGCCGCACCGCGTCCGAGACGGCCTGGACGGCCTCCGCCTGGCCGATCAGGCGTCGGCCCAACTCGTCCTCCATGCGCAGGAGTTTGGAGCTCTCGCCCTCCAGCAGCCGGCCGGCCGGGATGCCCGTCCAGGAGGCGACCACATCGGCGATGTCGTCCGGGCCGACCTCCTCCTTGACCATGGAGGAGGTGGCGTCCCGCTCCTCGGCGCCCTCCTGCGCCTCGGTCAACTCCTGCTCGGCGGCCGGGATCTCGGCGTACATCAGCTTGGAGGCGCGCTCGAAGTCGCCGTCGCGCTGGGCCCGGTCGAGGGCGCCGTGCAGGTCGTCGAGCCGTTCCTTCAGCTCGCCGACCCGGTTGAGGCTCTTCTTCTCCTGCTCCCACCGGGCGGTGAGCACGCTCAACTGCTCGTTCTTGTCGGCGAGATCGCGCCGGAGCCGGGTCAGCCGGTCGACCGAGGCCGGGTCGGACTCCTTCTCCAGGGCCAGCTCCTCCATCCGCAGCCGGTCGACGGCGCGCTGGAGCTCGTCGATCTCGACGGGGGAGGAGTCGATCTCCATCCGGAGCCGGGAGGCCGCCTCGTCGACCAGGTCGATCGCCTTGTCGGGCAGGAAGCGCGAGGTGATGTAGCGGTTGGACAGGGTGGCGGCGGCGACCAGGGCGGCGTCCGAGATCTGCACCTTGTGGTGCGCCTCGTACCGGCCCTTGAGGCCGCGCAGGATGGCGATCGAGTCCTCCACGCTGGGCTCGCCGACCAGCACCTGCTGGAACCGGCGCTCCAGGGCCGGATCCTTTTCGATCCGCTCGCGGTACTCGTCCAGCGTGGTGGCGCCGACCATCCGCAGCTCGCCGCGGGCCAGCATCGGCTTGAGCATGTTGCCCGCGTCCATCGCGGAGTCCCCGCCGGCGCCCGCGCCGACCATGGTGTGCAGCTCGTCGATGAAGGTGACGACCTGGCCGTCGCTCTGCTTGATGTCGTTCAGGACGGCCTTCAGCCGCTCCTCGAACTCGCCGCGGTACTTGGCGCCGGCGACCATCGCGCCGAGGTCCAGCGCGACCAGCCGCTTGCCGCGCAGCGACTCCGGCACGTCACCGGCCACGATGCGCTGGGCCAGGCCCTCGACCACGGCGGTCTTGCCGACACCGGGCTCGCCGATCAGCACCGGGTTGTTCTTGGTGCGCCGGGAGAGCACCTGGACGACCCGGCGGATCTCCTGGTCGCGCCCGATGACCGGGTCGAGCTTGCCGTCCCGGGCGGCCTGGGTGAGGTCGGTGCCGTACTTCTCCAGGGCCTTGTAGGTGCCCTCCGGGTCGGGGGAGGTGACCCGGCCGCTGCCGCGGACGTCCTTGAACGCGGCGAGCAGGGCCTTCGCGGTGGCGCCCCGCTGGGCGAGCAGGTCGGCGACCGCGCCGCCCTCGGCGGCCAGGCCGACCATCAGGTGCTCGGTGGAGACGTACTGGTCGTCCAGGTCCTCGGCGCGCGTGCCGGCCTCGGTGAGCACGGCCAGCGTGTCGCGGGCGAGCTGGGGCGCGGCGACGGTGGAGCCCATCGCGCGGGGCAGTCCGGCCAGCAGCCGGCGGGCCTCGGTGTCGATCCGGGTCGCGTCCGCGCCGACCGCCTTGAGCAGCGGCCCGGCGATGCCCTCGGGCTGCTCCAGCAGGGCGATCAGGATGTGCACCGGCTTGACGTCCGGATTCCCCGCGGCGCCGGCCTGCCGGATCGCGGCGGACAGGGCGTCCTGCGTCTTGGTGGTGAACTTGCTGGCGTCCACTGCTGGGGTGTCCTCCTCGCTGATGGCGAACTGCTTCGTACGGGCGGCGGCGGCCCCCGGCCACCGGCCCTGCTGAGTACAGCATGCACTAAGTTGAGTCTATTCCGCTCAACCTTCGGATGAACGCTTGGGGTGCCCGGAGACGGTGTACCGGTCGAGCCGCGGCGCGGGCTGCCAGCCGCTGCGGACGGACGGCCCGGTCCGCCGGGTCAGCACCAGCAGCTCCCGGGCCGGCCCGCCCGGCCGGTGGCCGGCCGGCCAGACCGCGCGCAGCGGCCGCCGCAGGTCCAGCCCCTCGGCCAGCGGCACGGCCACCAGCCGCCGGGTCGCCAGCTCCTCCGTCACCGCCAGCTCGCTCAGGCAGACCGGTCCGGCGCCGGTCATCGCGGCCGCCTTCAGCGCGGTCGACGAGGCCAGCTCCAGTCGCGGCTTGGCGGCGCCGCCGAACGGCGCCAGCGCCATCTCCAGGACCTCCCGGGTGCCCGACCCGGGCTCGCGCAGCACCAGCGGGGTGGCGGCCAGCTCGGGGCCGGTCACCGGGGAGCGGCGGCGCGCCCAGGGGTGGCCGGGCGCCACCACGACCACCAGCCGGTCGGCGGCCACCACCGCGCCGGCCAGCCCCGGCGGGGTGGACGGGCCCTCGACGAAGCCGAGGTCGGCCTCGCCGGCCAGCACGTGCCCGGCGACGTCGGAGGAGTTGGCCGTCCGCAGGATCACCGCCGTGCCCGGGCTGCTGTCGTGCAGCGCCAGCAGCCAGCCCGGCATCAGGTACTCGGCGACGGTCAGGCTGGCCACCACCACCAGCCGGGCGTCCCGCCGCTCGCGCAGCGCGTCGATCCCGGCGTCCAGCGCGTGCGCCGCCTCGACCACGTGCCGGGCCCACTCGACCACCAGCAGGCCGGCCTTGGTCGGCCGGGAGCCGCGCGGGGACCGTTCCAGCAGGGGGACGCCGATCTGCCGCTCCATGCCCTTGATCCGGGCGCTCGCCGTCGGCTGGCTCACGCCCAGCTCGGCCGCCGCCCGGCCGACGCTGCCCAGTCGTGCCACCGTGAGGAGCAGTTCCAGGGCGCCGAGCTCGGGGACGTGCGGGGAGAGAGCCATAGACTCAGGCTATGCCCTCATAGGCCGGTGGGCGCTACCGGTGGCCGGAGGCGGACGGCACGGTGGTTCCATGGCCATCCTCACCGGCGTCCGACCGCTCACCCGCACCGCCCGCTTCGACCTCGCCCAGCTCGGTCCCAACTGGTACGCGGTGGTGATGGGCACCGCGATCGTCGGCAACGGCGCGGCCGCGCTGCCCGTCCGGCTGCCGGGGCTGATCGGCTTCGGCGAGCTGATGTGGGCGCTCGGGGCGGTCGCGCTGCTGGTGCTCGTCCCCGCGCGGGTGGTCCACCTCCTCCGGTACCGCGCCGAGGCCCGCGCCCACCTGCTGGACAACCCGGCCACCGCGGTCTTCTACGGGTGCCCGCCGATCGCCCTGCTCTCGGTCGGCCTGGGCACCCTCACCCTCGGCTCGCGGGTGATCGGCACCGGCCCGGCCGTCGCGCTGGACGCGGCGCTCTGGGGCATCGGCACGCTCTATGCCCTGGCGGTCGCGGCCGGCGTCCCGTACCTGATGATCACCCGGCACGCCGTCTCCCCGCTGGAGGCCAACCCGACCTGGCTGCTGCCGGTGGTCGCGCCGCTGGTCGCCTCCGCGACCGGCCCCGCGCTCGTCCCGCACCTGCCGGCCGGCACCGCGCAGCAGAGCCTGCTGTACGGCTGCTGCGCGCTGTTCGGGGTCGGGCTGCTGGCCATCCTGGCGCTGCTGCCGGTGGTGCTCACCGGGCTGGTGCACAGCAAGCTGTCCGCCCTGGTGCTCACCCCGTCGCTCTTCCTGGTACTCGGCCCGCTCGGCCAGTCCACCACGGCCGTCCACCAACTCGCCGACGCCGCACGCCCGGTGGCGCCGCAGCTGGCACCGGTGGCGCTCGCCCTCGCCGAGCTCTACGGGGTCGCGGTGCTCGGGGTCGCGATGCTCTGGCTGGTCATCGCCACCGCGGCCAACCTGCGGGCCCGCCGGGCCGGGATGCCCTTCACGATGACCTGGTGGGCCTACACCTTCCCGGTCGGCACCTGCGTCACCGGCGCCTCCGCGCTCGCCCGGCACACCGGTTTCGCCGGGTTCACCGGCCTCGCGGCCGGGCTCTTCGTCCTGCTGGCCGCCGCCTGGGCCGTGGCGGCCGGCGGCACCGCGGCCGGGCTGGCCGGCGGCAGGCTGCTGGCCCGCTAGCAGAGCCGTCACGGTAGCGGCAAGCGCGGTCACGATGGGTGACCGGAGGGTGGAGGGGGATTCTGTGAAGGGATCGTGCAGGATCAGCGAAGGCTGCCCGATGGGGCAGTCCGGATTCGGAGCGCCCCGCTCCGCAGCCGACTGAATGGACGGTCGCCGCCCGCCCCGTCATCGCCCTGACCTGGCCTTCCTTCCCCGACCCCGACAGGCCGCCCGGGGGCTGCCACGGATTCACGGTGCAGGTTCCTGCAATTGCGAAAACATGCAGTCGGGCGGCACTTGTTCACCGGCCGTCACGCTGTGATGGTGGAGACACGCCAAGCCGTCCGGGCGATCGCAGCCCGATGGTGGTGACTTGCTCTTCGATACTGGATGCGAGAGGTACGTCCGTACCTGCATGTCGGGGGGAAGAGCGCCGGCCGGGACGCCATGTGTGGTGATGGTCCCCGGGACCGGAACCGGCGAGGCGTTGCTGCTCCGCCTCGCCGGGAGCGCCCTGGGATTGGCGTGCTACCGGCGACCCCCGGGAAACCCGTGTGCGACGGCACCCGGTCCCCGGGGGTCCGCCGGTCCGCAGTACCGTGATCGCGTGCGGCGCGCGGTACCGCGACCACGATCGACCCGTGCGGGGGGCACGCGCGGCACAGGCAGATCCGAGACCCATCCGGCAGGGAGTGTTCGAGGTGACGGCGGATCCGACGGCCGCCCCGGGCACCAGCGCGCCGGGCGGTGAGCCCGACGAGGCGGCCCGGCAGCTCTACCTGGCCGTCCTCGCCGGCGGCGGCCGCGTCCCCGCCGCCGACGTCCCCGAGTCCGACCGGGCCGCGCTGCGGCTCCTGGTCGACATCGGCCTGCTGATGCCCAACCCGATGGACGCCTGCTACACCGCCGTCAGCCCGCGCTCGGTCAGCGACCGGCTCGGCGCCGAACTGCGCAGCGAGGCCACCCGGCTGCTGGTCCGCGCCGAGAACCTGCCCGGCGCGCTGGACACCCTCACCCAGGCGTACGACGCGATGCCCCGCCCGCCCGAGCGCTCCGGCGGCGCCGTCTACATCGAGGGCCACGTCCACATCCGCCAGCGCATCTCCCAACTGGTCGCCGACTGCCGGACGGAGGTCCTCACCGCCCAGCCGGGCCACCGCCCGGCCGACGCCCTGAAGATCGCGCTCCTCCAGGACCTCCGGCTGCTGCAGCGCGGCTGCTCGCTGCGCACCGTCTACCAGCCGGTCGCGGTCTCCGACCCGGCCGCGCTCGCCTACGCGGACGAGGTCACCCGGCACGGCTCGCAGATCCGGATCCTGGACGAGCCGTTCCAGCGCCTGTTCGTCTTCGACCGCTCGGTCGCGGTGATCTCCGCCAACGAGGACCACAGCACCGCCGCCTTCATCTCCGACCCGGCCGCGATCGCCTTCCTGGTCGGCGCCTTCGAACGCGACTGGGCCCGGGCCGACCCCACCGACTGGGCCGGCACCCTCGCCCGGGGCGTCGCGCAGGAGGCCCCCGACCGGGTCGGCCGGCTGCTCGCCAAGGGCCTCACCCAGCGCACCGTCGCCACCCGGCTGGGCCTCAGCGAGCGCACCGTGGCCGCGCACATCTCCCGGCTGCGCGAGCGGCACGGCGCGCAGACCCTGTTCCAGCTCGGCTGGCTGATGCGGGGCGGCCGCGATGACTGACGCCGCGATGACCGATGCCGCGATGACCGACGCCGCGACGACCGGGGCCGCGACGACCGAGGCCCCGCTGCCGGACGCCGACGCCCGCGAGCTGTACCGGACCATCCTGCGCGAGGGCGGCCGGCTGCCGATCGCCGAGGTGAGCGCCCAGGACGCCCGGTCGGTCCGGCAGCTGACCGACGTCGGGCTGCTCACACCGCGCTACGCGGACGGCGTGTACAGCGTGGTGAACCCGCGTGCCGTCGGGGAGCGGATCGGGGCCGGGCTGCGCGAGGAGGGGGCGCGCCTGCTGGCCCGGGCGGCGCTCGTCCCGGAGCTGATCGACGACCTGACGAAGGCCTACGACGCCGCGCCCGGCCGGGAGGACCGCACCGGCGGCGCCCGGCGGATCACCGGCATGGGGCAGATCCGCCACCTGATCTCACAGCTCGCCGACGAGCACCACCGCGAGGCCTGGGCGGCCCAGCCCGGCGGAGCCCGGCCGGCCGCCCACATGCGGGACGCGCTGGAGCACACCCGCCGCTACCTCGCCCGCGGCGGCACCATGCGCACGATCTACGAGGCGAGCGCCCGCCTCGACGCGCCGACGGTCGAGTACGCGGCGGCGTCGGCCCGGCTCGGCAGCCCGATCCGCACCCTGGCCGCGCCGTTCAGGCGGGTGCTGATCTTCGACCGCAGGGTGGCGCTGATCCCGGCCGCGCCGGACAACACCAGCGCGGCCCTGGTGGAGGACTCCGCGACGGTCGCCTTCCTGGTGGACGTGTTCGAGCAGCAGTGGCGCCAGGCGGAGGGGGTGAACTGGTCGGCGCTGGCCGCCGGCGCCACCGAGCCGGCGGTGCACGACCAGATCGGCCGGCTGCTGTCGCAGGGGCTGACGCAGCGGACGATCGCCGGCCGGCTGGGGCTGAGCGAGCGGACGGTGGCCGGTCACATCTCGCGCCTGCGCGAGCTCTACGACGCGGAGACGCTCTTCCAGCTCGGCTGGCAGATGCGGGGAGCCCGGCCGGGGGAGTCCGATGGGTGAGCCGGGGTCAGCCGGTCGCCGCGCCGGTCGGCCAGTAGCCGGTCGGACCGACCACCGGGGGCTGCTGGCGCGGGATGCTGAACTGGTCGCCGGGGGCGGTCCAGAAACCCTCGCGCAGCGAGAGCGCCATGCCGGCCCAGTCGAGGGCGGTCTCCACGGTGTGGTGGAGGGCCTCCTGCGACCAGGTGTCGTCGAAGACCAGCGGCAGCACCGGGGCGACCTGCTCGATGGTGGCGATCAGCGGGTTGTGCGTGATCGCCTCGTCCACCAGCAGGACGATCGGCTTGCGCAGCGCCGACGCCCAGCCCAGCTCCAGGCTCACACCGGCGGAGAGCGGCGCACCGACGTAGGCGAAGACCAGGTCGGCGGACTGCAGGGCCCGGAAGTCCGACGGCACCCGGGGCTCGGGGGCCCGGCCGGCGATCGTCCAGGCGTCACTGTGGTGGGCGCTGTACACGGCGGCACCGCTGCGCAGGAGCGTGGTGCGAAGTGTCGTCAGCCGCGTCCGGCTGGCCAGGGTCACCACGCTGTCCGCGGGGCCGGTCAACCGCATCAGCGGCGCGGCCAGGAACACACGTGCACGCCGGCCCTCGGGGGCCTGGCTGTCGTGGTGACGCAGGTAGGGCTCGGTCATGTCGACTCCGGGGGAAGGCCGACCGGATTGGGGGACGGTGCCGGCAGGCGTTGAGAGTAGTTGCTGCTTCAGGTGGATCCAGTGCCCTGTGGTGATGAAGAATTGACCGTACAGCAACAGGTTTTTGACCTGGTGCTGGACCATCGGGGGCGAACTGATCGTCTATCAGTGGTCACGCTCGCGTCCAGGTTTCTGCCCTGTCATCTGGCTGCCTGGCAGGGAGATGACGCCGCCGGGGGACAACGGGGAGGTGACACCACAACTCGGCGTGCGGCATCATGTGGACTCCAGTGCTATTAGTTCGGCTAGAGCAACTTTCGGAAAGGGAGTGGGCTGGTGTCCCGTATGTCCAGGCTTGTGCGCAAGGTCGTGCTTCCGATTGCCATCGCGGCCGGAGCTTTGGCCGGTGTCTGCGTCCTGTCAAACGGTACGCAGCCGCAGGTGGACGCAGGTGCCGGGGATTCCCGCGCCAAGGCCGCCGTTTACCTCGTCGCCAATGACATGAACTGGGGCTGACCGCTCCCTGTCATAGCGGACGTTCGAGTGCCGAAAGGCTCCAGGCGCGGGCGCCCGCCGCCGTTCGGGGCCCTCACTCCGGCCGGTGCTGCGCGGCCCGGCCGAGGACGTAGCCCAGCTGGAACAGGGAGTCGACGTTGTAGTCCTCCCGCATCTCGGCGATATGTCGCGCCAGCGTGCGCTCGCTGATGCCGAGTCTGCGGGCGATGACCCGATGGTTCGTACCGGAAAGAAGCAGGTCGATGATCGTCTGGCGCAGCCGGGAGACCACCTGCTGCGGGACGGTGGTGTCGCCGTCGAACTCCAGCGCCCGGCCCCAGTTCCGCTCGAATACCTCTTCCACGAGATATTTGATGACCGCCGGATCGTGGATGAAAGCGGCCAGGTCGTCATCGCCCACCGGAATTACCGCGAGCCGCCGGTCGACAATGATGAGGCGGGCATAGGGCTCGTCCAGGGTGCGAAACTGATAACCCTCCTTCGCCAGCCGGGACACGTATTCGCGGGTGGGCTGGTGGTATCGGGTGCTCGCGTTGTAGATCGTGCGCATCGAAGCGCCCTGCTGCAGGCTCTTGAGGTCCCGTTCCATTCCCGCGGCGAGGAGCTCGGGCGGGCGGGGGCCGCCCGGCTGCATGGCGAGGCCCTCGGTCATCCCGGTGGCCATGCATTGCTGGAGGCGCTGATTGATGAGCGCTTTGCCCTGGACGTATTCGATGGGGCCGCCCGACTGGTCGGGGCTGTGAAAGGCGTCGGCCAATTCGCTGAGATCGGCCGGCAGGGCGACCGCGCGGGCCAGCAGGTCGAGGGCCTGGCGCTGCCAGGCGGAGCTCAGGCTGAAGGAGAGCTGGGCCGGGTCGACCGCGATGAGCGAGCCGGGTTCGTCACTGTCCGGAATGAGCAGACCGAGGTCCATGAGCTCGCGGAGCGCGGCGGTCTCGCCCGGGCCGGCGCCGATTGTCAGCCGGCCGTTGCCGTGGACGGTCCTGAGATAGAGCGAGCGGGCGTCGGCAGACAGTATTCGCGGTCCGCCACCTGCGGAACCGGGCTGCTCTCGCCCACTCATCTTCGGCTCCCTGTCGTCGACCGGACAAGTAGTCAACGTTCTCAAGTCGGTTGTACCAGGCATCCTAGGTCGCGGTCACGGCCGGTAAGGACGGCCACCGACAGCACTGCCTGCCAGGGGCACGCTCCGGTCCAGCACTCTCTCACAGACGACCGAGCCGCCGGCACCCCCCGATCAGGAGGGAGCCGGCGGCGGGTGCCGTGGTGGCGGGGTTACCGCTTGGGGCGCCAGACGACCAGTGCGCTGGACTGGCTCGGCGGCTGGTACGGGACGAGGTCCCGCCGGTAGGAGGCGTGGACGGCGGCCTCGCGCTGCTGGAGCGCGGAGGCGGCGCCTTCGAGCGAGTCGACCAGCTCGGTGATCCGCGACTGCAGCGCGGTGACCTGGTTCTCCAGCTCGATGATCCGCTTGATGCCGGCGAGGTTGATGCCCTCGTCCTGGGACAGCCGCTGCACCTCGCGCAGCTGCTGGATGTCGCGGCTGGAGTAGCGGCGGCCGCGGCCCGCGGTGCGGTCGGGACAGACCAGGCCGAGCCGGTCGTACTGGCGCAGGGTCTGCGGGTGCAGGCCGGAGAGCTCGGCGGCGACCGAGATCACGTAGACCGGGGTGTCCTCGGTGAGGACGTAGTGCGGCGGCGGTGCCGCACGGCGGGCGCGCGGGGCGCCGCCGGGCAGGCCTTCGCCGATGCCGGGCCCGATCGGGCCGCTGTCGGGGGTCATCTGGTCGTCACGCTCCCTTCGCCGCCTTGAAGAGGGCGGCTCGCGGGTCGTCGGAGGCGGTGGCCTCGCGGTACTGCTCCAGGGCCGTCAGCGCGTCGCCGGTGACGTGCTGGGGCACCACGACCTCCACGGTGACCAGGAGGTCGCCCCGGGTGCCGTCCTTGCGGGTGGCGCCCTTGCCGCGGGCCCGCAGGGTGAGGCCGTTGGCGCTGCCCGGGGGCAGCCTGAGCTTCACCGAGGGGCCGTTGAGCGTCGGTACCTCGATGGTGCCGCCCAGAGCGGCTTCGGGGAAGGTCACCGGCACGGTCACCGTCAGGTTGTCGGCCTTGCGCCCGAAGACCGGGTGCGCGTCGACGTGCACGGTGACGTAGAGATCGCCGGACTGGCCGCCGCGCTCGCCCTGGGCGCCCTTGCCCTTCAGCCGGATGCGCTGGGCGTCCTGGACGCCGGCCGGGATCCGGACCTGCATGGTGCGGGCCGAACTGGCCCGGCCGCTGCCGTGGCAGTCGGCGCACGGGTCGTCGACGATCATGCCGCGGCCGCGGCAGTCCCGGCACGGCTCGGACAGCGCGAAGGCGCCCTGGCCCCGGCTGACGGTGCCGGCGCCGACGCAGGTCGGGCAGACCCGCGGGGTGGTGCCGGCCTTGGCGCCGGTGCCGCTGCAGGTGCGGCAGGCGGCCTGGCTGGTCATCCGCAGCGGGACGGTCGCGCCGTCCACCGCCTCCTCGAAGGAGAGCGTCACCTCGGTCTCGACGTCCGCGCCGCGCCGCGGCTGGGCCTGCCGGCCGCCGCGGTTGAACAGGCCGCCGAAGACGTCGCCGATCCCGCCGCCGCCGGCGCCGCCGCCCTGGCTGCCGCTGAAGAGGTCGCCGAAGTCGAAGCTGTAGCTGCCCCCGCCGGGCCCGCCGGAGCGGAAGCCGCCGTTGGCGAAGAGCGTGCGCGCCTCGTCGTACTCCTTGCGGCGCTTCTCGTCCGACAGGACGTCATAGGCCTCGGAGATGTCCTTGAAGCGCTCTTCGGCCTTGGCGTCGCCCGTGTTCGCATCGGGGTGGAACTCGCGCGCCAGCTTGCGGTACGTCTTCTTGATCTCGGTGGCGGAGGCGTCCTTGGGCAGGCCGAGGACCTTGTAGTAGTCCTTCTCCACTCGCTCGCTCATGGCTGCCGCCACCTCCCGGAGTCAACAGGTAGGGATCCGGCGCGGGTGGGCCCGCCGGCCACGGATCCACCGGACTCCCCGCCGCGGGGAACCGGGTCAACGGATACGGCGCTGCGGAGCCGGCCGCCGTACTGGCCGGCGTACGACTCCGCAGCGCACGGGTTGTCAGCTGTCCGCGCCACCGTCAGCCTTGTCCGACTCCGCGGACTTCGCCGACTCGGCGTCCGGCGCGGAGGTGGTCTGGGTGCCCGGCTGGGGCTCCGCGACCGCCACCATCGCCGGGCGGATGATCCGCTCGCCGATCCGGTAGCCGGGCTGGAGGATCTGGACGCAGGTGTCCTCGGTGACGTCCGAGGAGTAGCTGTGCATCAGCGCCTCGTGCATGGTCGGGTCGAAGGGCTCGCCCTCCTTGCCGAACTGCTGGAGGCCCAGCTTGGCCACGACCGTCTCCAGCGACTCGGCGACGGACTTGAAGCCGCCCGTCACCTCGCCGTGCTCGCGGGCCCGGCCGATGTCGTCCAGCACCGGGATCAGGGACTCCAGGATGTTGGAGACCGCGATCTCGCGGACCGTCAGACGGTCCCGCTCGACCCGCTTGCGGTAGTTCTGGTACTCGGCCTGAAGGCGCTGGAGGTCGGCGGTCCGCTCGGCGAGCTGCTTGGCGGCGGCGTCGCCCGCGGCACCGGTGGTGTCACCGGCTGCCGCGGCCTCCTCGGCGGCCTCGATCACGGCCTCCTCGGCGGCGGAGTCGTCGCCGGGCTCAGCACCCTGCGGCTTCTCCGTCATGCCGCACCGCCCTTGGGCTTCTCGTCGTCCACGATCTCGGCGTCGACGACGTCGTCGTCCTTGGCGCCGGCGGCGTCACCGGCCGGCGCGGCACCGGCGGCGTCGGCGTTGGCGTAGAGCGCCTGGCCGAGCTTCTGGGCGGTGGTGGAGACCTTCTCGGAGGCCTCGCGGATGGCCGCGATGTCCTCGCCCTTCAGGGTCTCCTTGAGCTCGCCGATGGCGGTCTCGACCTCGGTCTTGACATCGGCCGGGAGCTTCTCCGCGTTGTCCGCGATGAACTTCTCGGTCGAGTAGACGAGCTGCTCGGCCTGGTTGCGGGTCTCGACCGACTCGCGGCGCTTGTGGTCCTCCTCCGCGTACTGCTCGGCCTCGCGCATCATGCGCTCGATGTCGTCCTTCGGCAGCGCGGAGCCGCCGGTGACGGTCATCTTCTGCTCCTTGCCGGTGCCGAGGTCCTTGGCACCGACGTGCATGATGCCGTTGGCGTCGATGTCGAAGGTGACCTCGATCTGGGGCAGGCCGCGGGGGGCCGGCGGGAGACCGGTCAGCTCGAACATGCCGAGCTTCTTGTTGTACGCGGCGATCTCGCGCTCGCCCTGGTAGACCTGGATCTGCACGGACGGCTGGTTGTCCTCGGCCGTGGTGAAGATCTCCGAGCGCTTGGTCGGGATCGTGGTGTTGCGCTCGATCAGCTTGGTCATGATGCCGCCCTTGGTCTCGATGCCGAGGGACAGCGGGGTGACGTCGAGCAGCAGGACGTCCTTGACCTCGCCCTTGAGGACACCGGCCTGGAGCGCGGCGCCGATCGCGACGACCTCGTCCGGGTTGACGCCCTTGTTGGCGTCCTTGCCGCCGGTCAGCTCGCGGACGAGCTCGGCGACGGCGGGCATCCGGGTCGAGCCGCCGACCAGGACCACGTGGTCGATCTCGGACAGCGCGATGCCGGCGTCCTTGATGACGTTGTGGAACGGGACCTTGCAGCGCTCCAGCAGGTCGGAGGTGAGCTGCTGGAACTGGGCGCGGGTGAGCTTCTCGTCCAGGTGCAGCGGGCCCTCGGCGGAGGCCGTGATGTAGGGCAGGTTGATCGAGGTCTCGGAGGACGAGGACAGCTCGATCTTGGCCTTCTCGGCGGCCTCGCGCAGACGCTGGAGGGCCATCTTGTCCTTGGACAGGTCCACGCCGTGGCCGGCCTGGAAGACCTTGACCAGGTGGTCGACGACCTTCTGGTCCCAGTCGTCACCACCGAGGTGGTTGTCACCGTTGGTGGCCTTCACCTCGACGACCCCGTCGCCGATCTCCAGCAGGGACACGTCGAAGGTGCCGCCGCCGAGGTCGAAGACCAGAATGGTCTGGTCGTCCTTGTCCAGGCCGTAGGCCAGGGCGGCCGCGGTGGGCTCGTTGACGATGCGCAGGACGTTGAGGCCCGCGATCTCACCGGCCTCCTTGGTCGCCTGGCGCTCCGAGTCGGAGAAGTAGGCCGGGACGGTGATGACGGCGTCGGTGACCGTCTCGCCCAGGTAGGCCTCGGCGTCCCGCTTCAGCTTCTGCAGCACGAAGGCGCTGATCTGCTGGGGGTTGAAGTCCTTGCCGTCCAGGTTGATCTTCCACCCGGTGCCCATGTGGCGCTTGACCGAGCGGATGGTCCGGTCGACGTTGGTGACCGCCTGGCGCTTGGCGACCTCGCCGACCAGCACCTCGCCGTTCTTGGCGAAGGCCACGACGGACGGCGTGGTCCGCGCACCCTCGGCGTTCGTGATGACGGTGGGTTCGCCACCCTCAAGGACGCTGACGACCGAGTTCGTCGTACCGAGGTCGATGCCGACCGCGCGTGCCATCGTTGGTACCTCCACGGAAGAGTTGAGCTTTACAGGCTCAAGGATGCACGACTCGGCGGAGGGCGTCAACAGCTATGAGTCCCAGTGGCTCAACTTTGCTGAGCCGAAAATCGCGCCGACCCGCCGGAAGGCGTGGTGCGCCGGGCTCGCGTGACTGCCGCCATACCTTGAGCATCTTCTGGAGGAGTGTTGACGGGCGGTAATGTCCGGGCCGTCGGCCCGGCAAGTTACCGACGAGTACACTCGCACGCGTAGAAACTCTCACCAGGAAGCCGCAGGAGACGGAGAGCCGATGCAGCTAGCAGCGATCGTCATCTCGCTGGTCACGTTTGTGATCGGCACCGCGCTCGCCGCCCGTGCGGCGATGTACATCTTCAAGGTGGTGCGGACGGGCCAGTCCGACCCCACCAGATTCGGCGTGCCCGCCCAGCGGGTGAAGACCGTGGCGGTCGAGTTCGTCGGCCACACCAGGATGAACCGCTGGGGCGTCGTCGGCATCGCGCACTGGTTCGTCGCGGTGGGCTTTTTCACCCTCGGCCTCACCCTGCTGACCGCCTTCTTCCAGCTGTTCGACGCCGAGTTCGTGCTGCCGGTGCTCGGCGGCTGGCTGCCGTACGAGCTCTTCACCGAGCTGGTCGGCACGCTGACCACGCTGGGCATCGCGACCCTGATCGTGATCCGGCTGCTCAGCCTGCCGTCGCGGTCCGGCCGCAAGTCCCGGTTCGCCGGCTCGATCGCCTGGCAGGCCTTCTACGTCGAGTACACGATCCTCGGCATCGGCCTCTGCATCATGATCCTGCGCGGCCTGGAGGGCGCGCTGGAGAACGTCGGCTCGTACGAGGCGAAGTACCTGATCTCCTACCCGCTGGTGCTGGCCTTCAAGGGCCTGGCGCACGGCACGCTGGAGAACCTGATCTACCTCTTCGCGATGCTGAAGATCTGCATCTCCTTCGCGTGGGCGATCACCATCGGCATCAACCCCTCGATGGGCGTGGCCTGGCACCGCTTCCTCGCCTTCTTCAACATCTACTTCAAGCGCGAGGAGGACGGCGGCACCGCGCTCGGCGCCCTGCGGCCGATGACCAGCGGCGGCGCCCCGATCGACTTCGAGGACCCGGCCGACGACGCCGTCTTCGGCGTCTCCCAGGTCGAGCACTTCTCCTGGAAGGGCATCCTCGACTTCTCCACCTGCACCGAGTGCGGCCGCTGCCAGTCGCAGTGCCCCGCCTGGAACACCGGCAAGCCGCTCTCGCCCAAGCTGCTGATCATGAGCCTGCGCGAGCACGCCTTCGCCAAGGCGCCGTACCTGCTCGCCGGCGGCGGCAAGGACATGGAGGGCGAGGAGCGCGCCACCGCCGAGCAGCTGGCCGGCGTGCCCGCCGAGGCGCTCGCCGAGGCCGAGCGCCCGCTGATCGGCACCGCCGAGGAGGGCGGGGTCATCGACCCCGACGTGCTCTGGTCCTGCACCACCTGCGGCGCCTGCGTCGAGCAGTGCCCGGTGGACATCGAGCACATCGACCACATCGTCGACATGCGCCGCTACCAGGTGATGATCGAGAGCTCCTTCCCGACCGAGGCCGGGACGATGCTCAAGAACCTGGAGAACAAGGGCAACCCGTGGGGCATGGCCACCAAGGCCCGCCTGGACTGGGTCAAGGAGCTGAAGAAGGAGACCGGCATCGAGGTGCCGGTGATCGGTGAGGACATCGACCCCGCCGAGGTCGAGTACCTCTACTGGGTCGGCTGCGCCGGCGCCCTGGAGGACCGCGCCAAGAAGACCACCAAGGCCTTCGCGGAGCTGCTGCACACCGCCGGCGTGCAGTTCGCGATCCTCGGCAAGGAGGAGTCCTGCACCGGTGACTCCGCCCGCCGCCTGGGCAACGAGTTCCTCTTCCAGATGCTCGGCGCGCAGAACGTCGAGACCCTGAACGCGGCGCTGGAGGACGCTCCGAAGAAGCGGATCGTCGCCACCTGCCCGCACTGCTTCAACACCATCGCCAACGAGTACCCGCAGCTGGGCGGCCACTTCGAGGTCATCCACCACACCCAGCTGCTGCAGCACCTGATCGACGAGGGCAAGCTCGTCCCGGTGAACCCGGTCGAGGGCCTGATCACCTACCACGACCCCTGCTACCTGGGCCGGCACAACAAGGTCTACAGCCCGCCGCGCGAGATCATGGACAAGGTCCCCGGTCTGCGCCAGCAGGAGATGCACCGCCACAAGGAACGCGGCTTCTGCTGCGGCGCCGGTGGCGCGCGGATGTGGATGGAGGAGCGCATCGGCAAGCGGATCAACACCGAGCGCGTGGACGAAGCGCTGTCGCTCAACCCCGACATCGTCTCCACCGCCTGCCCGTTCTGCCTGGTGATGCTCTCCGACTCGGTCAACGGGAAGAAGAACGAGGGCGCGGCCAAGGAGCACCTGAAGGTGGTCGACGTCGCCCAGCTGCTGCTCGACTCGGTGAAGGCACTGCCGCCGGCCGAGCCGGCGGAGCCGGCGGAGACCGTCGACGCCTGACCGGTGACGCCTGACCGGTGACGGTCGGCCCGGTGCCTCCGGCCCGAGGGCGGTCGGCCCGGCCCACGACCGCCCGGCTGTTCGACAGTTCTGCTACAACTGCCCGGCCCGGTGGGTGCGACGAGCGCCCGCCGGGCCGGGCTTTTCACCGGGCTCCGGTGCGGCTCGCACCCGGTTTTCCACCGGACTTGGCGCGGCGTTCTCCGGAGCGCCGCGCGGTGGGCGGGACGCCAACCGCCCGCCCGCCCGACCGGGCCCGGGTCGGAAGGAAATACAGTAGGCGCCGGACCGGCTCTGTGCCGGTCGACCCGTGCCGGCCGTCCGGACGGGTTTCCAGACCACTGACGGAGGTATCGGCCCGCCGGGCCGGGCCGCGGAGACCACAAGGGGAACAGCGCAGACCATGACCGAGGCGATCATGCTGGTCGGTGGTAAGGGCACGCGACTGCGTCCGCTGACCACCCACACTCCCAAGCCCATGCTGCCCGTGGCGGGCGTCCCGTTCATCGCGCACCAGCTGGCCCGCGCGGCCGCGGCCGGGGTGACCCGCGTGGTGCTCGCCACCTCCTACCTGGCCGAGGTCTTCGAGGACCACTTCCAGGACGGGACGCCGTACGGCATCGAGCTGGTCTACCTGACCGAGCGGGAGCCGCTCGGCACCGGTGGCGCGATCCGCAACGCGGCCTCCGGGCTGACCTGCGGCCCCGACGAGCCGGTCCTGATCTTCAACGGGGACATCCTGTCCGGCGTCGACATCGCGGCCCTGCGCGACGGCCACGTGGCCGCCGGGGCCGACGTCACGCTGCACCTCACCCGGGTCGAGGACCCGCGCGCCTTCGGGCTCGTCCCGACCGACGAGGACGGGCGGGTGCTGGAGTTCCTGGAGAAGCCGGAGACGCCCGAGCAGATCGTCACCGACCAGATCAACGCCGGCTGCTACGTCTTCACCCGCTCGGTGATCGACCGGATCCCGGCCGGGCGCGAGGTCTCCGTCGAGCGCGAGACCTTCCCCGAGCTGCTGGCCACCGGCGCGCTGCTGCGCGGGGTGGTCGACACCTCGTACTGGCTGGACCTCGGGACGCCGGCGGCCTTCGTCCGCGGCTCGGCCGACCTGGTCCTCGGCAAGGTCGACTCCCCGGCCGTCCCGGGCCCCACCGGTGACGCCCTGCTGCTGCCCGGTGCCACCGTGCACCCCGGCGCCGTGCTGAGCGGCGGCACCGTGGTCTCCGCGGGCGCGGTGATCGAGGCCGGCGCGATCGTCGAGGGCAGCGTGATCCTGCCCGGCGCTTCCATCGGCCCGGACACCCTGGTCAAGGACTCGATCGTGGGCGCGTACGCGACCGTCGGCGACCGGACGGCGCTGGACGGCGCGGTGATCGGCGACGGCGCGATCGTCGAGTCGGACAACGAGCTGCCGAACGGCATCCGGGTCGCCTGCGGCACGCTGCTGCCGGTCGGCGCCGTCCGCACCTCGGCCGGCCCGGGCGGCTGCCCGGCCGGTGCCTCGGCGGCCGCGGCGGTGCACGCGCCGGCCGTGAGCGCGCAGCGGTAGGACCCGCCCGACACGGCGCCCCCGGGCCCCGCCCCGGGGCGCCGTCGTCACAGGCTCGCTGCAAACCGGCTCCGGCTCGGTGCCCGACCGACGCGGAGTCGGCCGGACGGGTACCTTCGGAGCGTGGCTGGTAATCGATACGACAGCGGTCAGGGCGCCGACCCCCGTGGCGGGTGGTCGGCTCCTCCCCCCTCGGCGGGGGCGCCCGGGGGGCACGGGCAGGCGGACGGTCCGGAGTACTTCACCGCTCCGCACCGGGGAACGGCGCCGCGGCCGGGGGCGCCGTCCCCCGGTGGGCACGGCGGTCCCCAGGCCGGCGGGTACGACCCGTACGCGGCCGACCAGCCCGGGCACACCCGGGCCTTCCCGACCGGCGGCGACCCGTACGCGGGCGAGCCGTACCCGCAGCAGGGGTACCCGGCGGAGTACGGACAGCAGCCCTACCCGCAGGGGTACGAGCAGGGCTACGAGCAGGGTTATGGCCAGGGCTACGACCGGGGGCACGACCAGGGCTACGACCAGGCCTACGGCCACGGCCAGGACGGTCAGCCGGACAACGTCGCGGTGTACCGGGCCGGCGGCCAGGCCGCCCCGCACGCCACCGGCCCGCGCCCGCGCTGGCGCGAGCTGCTGACCGGGATCTTCCGCAACCCGACGGCCACCTTCGACCGCACCCGCGACCACCAGGTCTGGCTGCCCGCGCTCACCGTCTCGCTGCTGTACGGCGCGCTGGCCGTGCTGGGCATCGGCCTGACCCACGACGACGTGGTCAACTCGACCTTCACCAGCGCGCTCACCGCGATGGTCGTCGCCGCGATCGGCTTCACCGTGGCCGGTGCCACGCTCGGCGCGGTCACCTACGCGCTGGCCCGCCAGTTCGGCGGGGACGGCCCGTGGAAGTCGACGGTCGGCCTCGCGGTGCTGATCGGCTGGACGACGGACGCGCCCCGGCTGCTGCTGGCGCTCGTGCTGCCGTCCGACAACCTCGTCGTCCAGGTCGTCGGCTGGGCCACCTGGCTGTTCTGCGCCGTCCTGCTGACCACGATGGTCCGCCGGGTGCACGACCTGCCGTGGGGCAAGGCGGCCGGCGCCGCCGCGCTCCAGCTGCTGGCGCTGCTGGTGCTGATCAAGCTGCCCACCCTGGGCTGATCAGCCGCCGTCCCGCTCCTGGGTCTCCTTCCTGGCGGTCCCTTCCGGCCGGTCGGCCGGTCCGTTCCCGGCCGAGGAACCGGGGAAGGCGCGGCGCGGGCCCGGGGGAGAATGGTCGACGGGCCCCGCCTGCGGGGCCCGTTCCGCTTCCACCACCCTCACGTCCACCACCCTCACGCGCACGGAGCCAGGCATGACCCTCCCCACCACCCACGTCAGCTTCCCGGCCGGGGCGGTGACCGGCGAGTCCCCGGTGCTCGCGGTGCACCCGCTGGACGGCGGCCGCCACGCGGTCGTCACCGCGGCGACGCCGTTCCACCCGCTCGACCACACCTGGCCCGACCAGCCGGCCGACCTCGGCACCCTGACCGTGGACGGCACCGAACTGGCCGTCGTCGACTGCCTGACCGGTGCGGTGGGCCCGGACGGCGGCGCGCCGCTGGTCGGCGCCGACATCCCGGTCCGGCGCGGTGACGAGGAGTGGTCCTGGCTGGTCCTGCACGTGGTCGAGGGGGCCCCGGAAGGGCTCGTCGGCAAGACCGCGGCGCTCGCCGTCGACCCGGGCCGGCGCGCCGCCCTCTGCGCCTCGCACAGCGGCTGCCACCTGCTCGCGCTCGCCCTGAACGCGGCCCTCGCGCCGCGCTGGCGCAAGGACCCGGGCCGCGCCGACGCCTTCGGCAACCCGGACTTCGACAGCCTCGCGATGGCGAGCTCCGTGATGGACACCGAGGCGAGTACCGACACCTACCGGCTCGGCAAGTCGCTGCGCAAGAAGGGCTTCACCGCCGAGGCGACCGACGAGTTCCCGGCCCTCGCCGACGCCCTGCCCGACCTCACCGAGGCGGTCAACCGGCAGCTGGCCGCCTGGGTCGCCGCCGACGCGCCGGTCCGCATCGACGTCCCCGGCCCCGAGCTGACCGCCCGCCGCCAGTGGCACTGCGAGCTGCCCGAGGGCGCCGCGCAGATCTCCTGCGGCGGCACCCACCTGCACCACCTCGGCGAGCTGGCGGCGCTCCGCACCGAGCTGCGGCTCTCCGAGGACGGCAGCGAGCTGGTCGCCGTCACCCGCCCCGAGCGGGTCTGAGCACCACCGGGAACGCCGCGGGCGGCCACCCCTCGACGGAGGGGTGGCCGCCCGCTGTGCGTGCGCTCGGTGTGCTCGGGACCGTCCGGGCTCAGATGTCCGTGCGGTGGAAGTTCAGGTAGGACCGGGACGGCGTCGGGCCGCGCTGGCCCTGGTAGCGCGAGCCGTACCGCGCCGAGCCGTACGGGTGCTCCGACGGCGAGGAGAGGCGGAACAGGCAGAGCTGCCCGATCTTCATCCCCGGGTAGAGCTTGATCGGCAGCGTCGCGACGTTCGACAGCTCCAGCGTGACGTGCCCGCTGAAGCCGGGGTCGATGAAGCCGGCCGTGGAGTGCGTCAGCAGGCCGAGCCGGCCCAGGCTGGACTTGCCCTCCAGCCGCGAGGCCACGTCGTCCGGCAGCGAGATGACCTCGTAGGTCGACGCCAGCACGAACTCGCCGGGGTGCAGGATGAACGCGTCGTCGCCCTCCGGCTCGACCAGCCGGGTCAGGTCCGGCTGCTCCTCGGAGGGGTCGATGTGGGGATACCGGTGGTTCTCGAACACCCGGAAGAAGCGGTCCAGTCGCACATCGATACTGGACGGCTGGATCATCGCGGGGTCGAACGGGTCGATCACGACCCGGCCCTTGTCGATCTCGGCCCGAATGTCCTTGTCAGAGAGCAGCACGCTCCGAGGTTACGTGCACGACGGGGCCCCGGACGAATCGTCCGGGGCCCCGTCCGTCCTGGTACCCGCCCTCAGGCGAGGAACTCCGCGGCCTCCAGCCGCATCGCCCGGGCCAGTTGCGGCGCGGACAGCTCCCGTACGTCGGCCAGCACCGAACTGCGCATCCGCCCGCACTGCGGGCAGCGGATCAGCCGCCCGGGCCCCAGCCGGCCCGGCCCGAGGTTCTGCATCGGGAACGTGGTGGTGCTGAACAGGTGCCCCTCGGCACAACGAACGACGGCGCGCTGCTCCATCGGTCCCCTTCCCATCCTTACCCCGGTACTCACCCGTACTCTTCGCACCCCGAACGGCCGAGCCTTCGGGACAGCGTCACATTAGGGGATGTTCCGGACATTCCGCAGGATGGCTCGCCGCCCCGGAACCCACCCGCCGGAGCACTCTCACGCGGCCCACACAGTACGCCTCCACCCCCGCCCCGGGCGGCTCCGCCACGACCCCGGGCCACCTGTGCAACGGGCGTCACGGATGGGGTACAGTGGGCGCAGATCGAGCGGTCTCTGACGGCTCATCAGGCGGGCGTAGTTTAATGGTAGAACATGAGCTTCCCAAGCTTATAGCGCGAGTTCGATTCTCGTCGCCCGCTCTTCATGGCGAAACCGCAGGTCTTCGGATCTGCGGTTTCGCTGTTTTTCGGGGCGGATTCGGGGCGGGACCAGAGCTGCCGGCTTGATCGGGTTCCGCGTAGCATGCGCCGGGTGGCGGGGGTGGATGTGGGGGCGCGGGCGGGGTGGCCGGCGCGGGGGCTGGTGGGGGCGGCGGCTGCCGCGGTGGCTTCGGTGCACCTGTTGAAGGGGCTCGCGCGGGTTCCGGGGGAGCCGGAGGCCGGGGTGGCCGTGGTCGTGGCGTGCGTCGTGCTGGTGGTGGTGCAGCTGCGGCACAGTTCGTCGGCGGTGCGGCGGGTGCTGGGGGTGGTGCCGCCGGGGGTCGGGACGGCGGTGGAGCTGGCCGTCGGGTACGTCGCGGTGCTGGGGTTCGGGGTGTCGGTCGGGTTGCTCTGTCTCCCGGCCGCCTCGTTGCTGCTGGAACGGCGCCGGGTGCTGGTGCCGCTGTTCGGCGCCTCCGCGGCCCTGATCGAGCTGGTGCGGTCGGGCAGTGTGCGGGACGCCGTCGACATGACGCTCATCGTCGCGATCGGCGGCGTGATGCTGTACGCCGTCACCACGCTCGCGCTGTTCGCGGCACGGGTGCACGCGGCCCGGCTCGCGCTGGCGGCGGCCGCGGTGACCGGCGAGCGGCTGCGGATCGCGACCGGGCTGCGGAGCGGGCTCGCCGAGGGGTTGGAGGAGGTCCGCGATCTGGCGCTCCGGGACGATCCGGGCGTCCTGGCGGACCTCATCGGCGCGGCGCGGCGGACCTTGGCGGCGACCCGGGCCACGGCGGCGGAGCTGCGCAGCCTGTCGCTGGCCCCCGAGGCGGCGAGCGCCCGGGCGCTGCTGGCGTCCGCGGGCATCACCGCGGACCTGCGGGTCGGGCACTCGGAGCCGCTCGGGCCGGCCGGGACGGTGCTGGCGGCGGTGCTGCGTGAGGCGGTCACGGCGGTGGTGCGGGTCGGTGACGCGCGGCGGTGCGAGATCGTCACCGGGGAGCGGGCCGGGCAGGTGGTGCTGCGGGTGGTCAGTGACGGCGTGCCGACGGCCGCGCTCGGCGCCGATCTGCTCGACGGCCTCGCCGACCGGGTCCGCGAGGTCGGCGGTCGGCTGACGGCCGGTCTGGAACCGGACGGGCGCTTCGCCGTCGAGGCGGCGGTCGCGGCCACGCCCGCGCCGGCGGACGCGGCCGACCCGCCCGAGCTGCGGACCGTGCTCGGCCTGTACCTCCTCGTCCTGGGCACCTTCTTCGTCAAAGCCGTGCTGCTCGTCCCGGTGCCGCTGCTCGCGCTCGGGGCACCCTGCCTGCTGGTCTTCTGCCTGCTCCAGATCCGCTTCGCGACGCAGGACTCGCCGCGCCACGCCCGGCTGGTGCTGCTCGCCTCGGCGGTGATCGCCCTCGTTCCGCTGCCCTGGTCCGGGCGGAACTGGATCGGCGCGGTCGGCATCCTCGCGGGTGCGCTGCTGTTCGCCCTGCCGCTCCGGGCCGGCGCGGCTCTCGCCGTCGCGGCGGCGGTGGCCGGCGGTGTGCTCACCGGCGGCGGGCCGGTGCCCGTGCTGCTCGCCGTCGTCGACGCCCTGATCACCTGCGTCGTGGTCTACGGCGTCCTGCGGCTGGCCCGGCTGGTGCGGGAGCTCCAGCGGGCGGGAGCGGGGCTGGCCCGTGCCGCGGTGGTGACCGAGCGCCTGCG
The DNA here is from genome assembly GCF_042737525.1 of Kitasatospora sp. NPDC059973. NCBI lineage: Bacteria > Bacillati > Actinomycetota > Actinomycetes > Kitasatosporales > Streptomycetaceae > Kitasatospora > Kitasatospora sp. NPDC059973. The sequence goes on from NZ_JBHWUI010000092.1 coordinate 30,442, forward strand.
CGCCGCCCGCGACCTGCACGACCTGCTCGGCCACGGACTGACCGCGATCCTGCTCAAGGCCGAGCTGGCCCGGCGGCTGGCGGCCACGGACGCCGACCGCGGCCGGGCCGAGCTGCGGGACATCGTGCGGCTGGCCGAACGCGGCGAGACCGAACTGCGGACGGTGGTGAGCGACAGCCCCCGGTTGTCCTTCGAGGCCGAACTCGCCTCGGCCGCCGGGGTGCTGGAGGCGGCGGCGATCACGGTGGAGGTCGACGACGTCCCGGTGCCGCCGGCGGCCGGCGCCGTGCTGAGCGTGGTCCTCCGGGAGGCGGTCACCAACATCCTGCGGCACAGCGCCGCCCGCCACGCGCGCATCGCCACCTCGGTGGCCGGGGACGCGGTGCGGCTGGAGGTGGAGAACGACGGGGCGCCGGACGGCGTCAGCGCGCCCGGCTCCGGGATCGGCGGGCTGACCGTCCGCCTCGCCGCGATCGGCGGCACCCTGGCGGCCGGTCCGGACGACGGCTGGTACCTGCTGCGCGCCGAGGTGCCCGCGGGCTGAGGCCGGTGCTGCGTGGGGCGTTCACCGCGGGCTGACGCCCGGAGCGCCGGGGGAACGGGCGGGCGCGGCGGCTACAGCCAGCCCGCCTCACGCGCGATGCGTACCGCGTCGGTCCGGTTGCGGGCGTTGAGCTTGCCGACGACCGCGGTCAGCACATTGCGGACCGTCCCCGTCGACAGGTGCAGCCGCGCCGCGATCTCCGGCGGCTCGGCGCCCTCGGCCAGCTCCCGCAGCACGTCGTTCTCCCGCGGTGTCAGCGGGTTGTCCGCGAGGTCCCAGGCCGCGACGGCGAGCCCCCGGTCGAGCACCCGGCCGCCGCCGGCCACCTGCCGGATCGCCGCCACCAGTTCCTCCGGCGGGGCGGTCTTCAGCAGGAAGCCGTCGACCTTGGCGTCCAGGGCGCGGCGGAGCAGTCCGGGGCGGCCGTTCGAAGTGAGCATCAGGGTCCGGCAGTTCGGCACCTTCTCCTTCAGTGCCGCGGCTGCCTGGAGACCGTCGGTGCGCCCGGGCATCTCGATGTCGAGCACCGCGACGTCGGGCAGGGCGACGAGGGCGCGCGGCACCACGTCGTCGGCCGAGCCGGCCTGGGCGACGACCTCCAGGTCGGGCTCCAGCTCCAGCAGCGCCACCAGCGCGCCGCGCACCACGTGCTGGTCCTCCGCCAGCAGGAGTCTGATCATGCGACGACCCTACCCGTGACGATGTCACGGGTCGCTCGTGATCCGGTCCCTGGGCCGGGAGTTCGCGGCTCGGCAGGCTGGAGGCATGAGCGAAGCGATCACGTTGGAAGCTGTGAGCAAGGTGTACGGCAAGGGGCGGGGCGCGGTCGCCGCGCTGCGCGAGGTGACGGTGCGGCTGCCCAAGGGCGGCTTCACCGCGGTGATGGGGCCCTCCGGTTCGGGCAAGAGCACCTTCCTGCACTGCGCGGCCGGGCTGGACCGGCCGAGCTCCGGAACGGTCCGGCTGGGGGACACCGACCTGTCGCGGCTCAGCGAGACCAAGCTGACCGAACTGCGCCGGGAGCGCGCGGGGTTCGTGTTCCAGTCGTTCAACCTCGTCCCGTCGCTGACCGTCGAGCAGAACATCACGCTGCCGCTGCGCCTGGCGGGCCGCCGGACCGACGCGGCCCGGCTGGCCGCGCTGGTCGGGCGGGTGGGGCTGCGGGAGCGGACCGGACACCGCCCGGGTCAGCTCTCCGGCGGCCAGCAGCAGCGCGTCGCCATCGCCCGGGCGCTGATCTCGGACCCCGAGGTGCTCTTCGCCGACGAGCCCACCGGCGCCCTGGACACCATGACCGCCCGTGAAGTCCTGACCCTGCTCCGGCAGACCGTCGAGGAGCTCGGCCAGACCATCGTCATGGTCACCCACGACCCGGTCGCCGCCTCCTACGCCGACGAGGTGCTCTTCCTGGCCGACGGCCGGGTCGCCGACACGATGTCCGCGCCGACCGCCGCCAAGGTCGCCGACCGCATGATCCGCCTGGGAGCGTGGAACCGATGATGTTCAGCTTCGCCGTAGCCACCCTCCGGCACCGCAAGGCCGGATTCGCCGGGGCCTTCGTCGCCCTGTTCTGCGCCGCCGCGCTGGTCTGCGGCTGCGGGACGCTGCTGGCCACCGGGCTGCTCGGAGGCGTCCGGCCGGAGCGCTACGCGGCCGCGCCGATCGTGGTCGCCGGGGACCAGGACGTCCACCAGGTCCAGAACAAGGGCAAGGGGAAGGTCAAGGAGAAGGCCAAGCCGATCGCCGGCCGGGCCTGGGTACCCGCCGCGCTCGCCGACCGGATCGCGGCGCTGCCCTCGGTGCGGTCCGTCAGCACCGAGGTGACGTTCCCGGTGCTGCTGCCCGGCGGCCCCACGGCGAACTCCTGGGGCCACGGCTGGGAGTCCGCGCCGCTGGCCGGCCTGACCCTGGCCTCGGGGACCGCGCCGTCCGCCGCCGACGAGGTCGTGCTGGACGCCGGCACGGCCGCCCGGACCCACCTCGCCGTCGGCTCCACCGTGCGGGCCCGCACCGCCGGGGAGACGCTGACCGTGCGGGTCGTCGGCGTCACCGCCCAGGTCTTCGACGCCCAGGCCGGGGTGTTCTTCGCCCCCGAGCGGGCCCGGCAGCTGGCCGGCCACGACGGGCTTTTCAGTGCGATCGGCGTGTTCCCGGCGGCGCCCTCGGCCGCCGCCGACGTCGCGGCCCTGCTCCGGAGCACCCCGGCCGGCACCGTCGCCGCCACCGGTACGCAGGGCGCCCCGGTCGCCCTCGCCCGGACCGGCGACGACCGCGGACCGGCGGAGTTCCCCGACGCCGCCAACGCCCAGGTCCGACTGGTCAGCATGGGCGGTGTGCTGGGCGGCACGTCCCTGCTGGTCGCCCTGCTGGTCGTGGTCGGCACCTTCGGCCTCTCGATCCAGCAGCGTCAGCGCGAGATCGCGGTGCTGCGCGCCGTCGCCGCGACCGGTCGACAGGTCCGCAAGATGATCGGCGGCGAGGCGCTCGCGGTGGGGCTGGCCGCCGGGGTGCTGGGCGCCGCCGCCGGCCTGCCGCTGGGCAGTTGGCTCCGGGACCGGTTCGTCGCCCTGGACGTGATCCCCGCGAACCTCCCCGTGGTGCTCTCCCCGTTCCCCGCGATCGCCGCCGCCGGCGCCACCCTGCTGGCCGGCTGGGGCGCCGCCCGGATCTCGGCCCGCCGGGCCACCGCGATCAAACCGGTGGAGGCCCTCGGCGAGGCCGAGATCAAGCCGCCCCGGCCGGGCTGGGCGCGGATCGTCCTCGGCGTCGTCGCGGCCGTGGGCTCCGTCGTCCTCACCGCCGTGCTCACCGTGCTGCACTCGGACCAGGCCTCCACCCCGGCCTGCTTCGTCGCCGTCCTGCTCTGGTGCACGGCGCTGTCCCTGCTCGGCCCGCTGGTGGCCCGGGCCGGGGTCGCGGTGCTGGGCCTGCCGCTGCGGGCGTCCCGGGTCGGCGGCTACCTCGCCGCCCACAACCTGCGGGCCGCCGCGCACCGGCTGGCCTCGGTGGTCACGCCGCTGACCCTGCTGGTCGCGATGGCCTGCACCATCCTGTTCACCCAGACCACCGTGGACGGCGCTGCGGGTGCGCAGCGCGACCGCGGCAGCGTCGCCGACTTCGTGGTCGGGCCGCGCGTCCCCGCCTCCGCCGCCGCCTCGGTCGCCGCCGTCCCCGGCGTGCGGACGGTGACCCGGGTGCTGCACACCCAGGTCCGCGACGGCCTGACCAAGCGCAGCGTGCAGGCGGTCACGCCCGAGCGGCTGACCGACACCCTGGACCTCGCGGTGACCGCGGGCGATCTCGGCGCGCTGGCGGACGGCACGGCGGCGGCCGCGGACGGGCTGGGCTACCGGCTCGGCCAGCGGGTCCGGCTCACCCTCGCCGACGGCACCCCGGCCGAGGTCACCGTCGTCGCCCTGTACGCCCGGGGCCTGGGCTTCGGTGACCTGACGCTGGCGCACGGCCCGGTCGCCGCGCACGTCGACGTCCCGCTCGACGACAACCTGCTGGTCCGGGGCGAGGGGGTCTCCCGGGAGGCGCTGGCCTCGGCGCTGCGGGCCGAGCCCGGCATCGGCGTCCTGGACCGCGCCGCCGCGCAGTCCGCGGGCAACCGGGTGAGCGCCCAGATCGGCTACGTCACGCTCGGCCTGATCATCGCCTTCGTGGCGATCGCCGTCCTCAACACCCTCGCGATGAGCATCACCGACCGCCGCCAGGAGTTCACCGCGCTGCGGCTGATCGGGACCACCCGCCGCCAGGTCCGCCGGATGCTCGGCTGGGAGACCGCGGCCTCCGTCGTGATCGCCACCGTGCTCGGACTCGGGATCGCCTTCGCGGTGCTCACCACCTACGCCCAGGGCATCACCCGGGGGACGGCCGGGGTCGCCGTGCCGGTGGGGCAGCTCGTGATCGTCGTCGCCGGCGCGGCCGCGCTCGCCGCGGTGGGCACCTGGCTCCCGGCCCGGGTCGCGCTGCGGGCCGGGGAACGGGCGGCCTGAGCGGGCGGCTCCGAGTGGTCGGCCCGGGCGGACGCCCGGTACGGCGGGACCTCCGGGGACGCCCGAGGACGCCGCAGCCGCAGGTCACCCGACC
>NZ_JBHWUI010000093.1:0-34830 GCF_042737525.1 Kitasatospora sp. NPDC059973
CATAGACAGGCTCCGTCCTGTGTGATCGGCCACAGCGCCCGCCCCGCCCGTCCGGCGCGCCGACGGCGCCGCGCCCGGCGCGCGGGTGCGGCCCGCACGGTTCGTACGCCCAACCGGCGTACGCTTCCTGACGCAGCGGCCGACGCCCGCCGCGATCGGCCGAAACCCACTGGCGCGCCCGCGCCACGGCGGCGCCGCCCGCGCCCGGGCCGTCGACGCCGACCCGTACCGGTGGATATGGTCGGTCCCCATGGCTGGCAGACCGCCGGGCGAAACGCCCCAGACGACTGCGACGAGGCCCGGCGCCGCCACGGCGCCCGACCCCGTGACGGCCCGGTTGCGCAAGAAGCTCCGCCGGGTCCGCCGAAGGCTGCGCACCGCCGGTGTCGACTACTTCCGCGGCGGCGCCGCCGACTGGCCGGTGCTCTGCGTGCTGGCCCTGCTCGTCCCGCTGCTGATCCTGCTCAACATCTGGATCCCCGCCTGGGTCCCGCCCACCTCACTGGTCCTGCCGATCCTGGCCGCCGCCCTGCTGCTGCGCCCCGGCAGCCTGGTGGTGCTCTACGCGCTGGCCGCGCTCGGCCTCTCCGCCGAGTCCGTGATCCACACCGGCCAGCGGGTCGCCAGCGCCGATCCGGACGCCTACACCTACGGCGTCACCCCCGGCGCCGCCCTGGTAGTCGGCGCGGCCGGGGTCGGCGGCCTGCTGCTGGCCCAGTTCCGCAGCCGGGTCGGCGTCCCCTGGTGGGGCGGTTCCACGATGCTCTTCGACCTGCGCGAGCGGCTGCGGGTGCAGAGCCGCGTCCCGGAGCTGCCGGACGGCTGGCACGCCGACATGGCGCTGCGCCCGGCCGGCGGGCAGTCCTTCTCCGGGGACTTCGTGGTCGCCGCCCGGACCGGCCCCGCCCAGCGGGTGCTGGAGGTGGTCCTGGCGGACGTCTCGGGCAAGGGCATGGACGCCGGTTCGCGGGCCCTGCTGCTCTCCGGCGCCTTCGGCGGCCTGGTCGGCTCGCTGCCCGCGCACGACTTCCTGCCCGCCGCCAACGGCTACCTGCTCCGCCAGTCCTGGGAGGAGGGCTTCGCCACCGCCGTCCACCTGGTCCTCGACCTGGACACGGGGGAGTACGAGCTCCTCTCGGCGGGCCACCTGCCCGGGATGCAGCGGCTCGCGGGCGCCGGGCGCTGGGAGATCAAGGAGACCACCGAGGGTCCGCTGCTCGGCATCTACGACGGCGCCAAGTTCGAGGGCGTGCGGGGCCGGCTCAACCGCGGCGACGTCCTGATGCTCTGCACCGACGGCATGGTCGAGGCGCCCGGCCGGGACCTCTCGGACGGGATGGACCGGCTGATGGGCGAGGCCGACCGGCTGGTCCCCGGCGGCGGTCCGGGCGCCGGCGCGGGCGCCGCCGCCCGGCTGATCGAGACGGTCGCCCGGGACATCAACGACGACCGCGCCGTCCTGCTGCTCTGGCGCGACTGACCGCGCGTCCCCGCCGGTCCGGCCCGGGAGGCCCTGACCGGGCCGGTTCCCCCCGACGGGCGGGCGGGCGGTTCCCGGGCACATGCCGCGGGCAGCTGCTGTCAAGCCTGGGAGCTGATCTTCGGCCATTTCCGACCCGCCGTCGCCGGAGCGGACCAGCCCGTTCCGGTCCGGCCCGCCGACCGTTTCCCGGCCGCTCAGCGGCGCCCCACCGACGATTCGTCAGAACGGCTCCGCTATCGTCTCGGTCGGCGGAAACTCGTCTCGCATCGCAGGATATCGGCGTTCGGCTGACAGTCAGACCTTTACGCAATCGGCACGGTCGACCACACTGAGTCCGGGCGGGACTGGTCAGGACTCGGGGGATGGGGGCGCCACATGCGGCACGACGGACACCGTCCGGCCGTACCGGACTCCCTTCCGGCCGCGACACGTCGGACGAACTGCCGTTCCGCCTCGGGACCGTCGGACAGGCCGGGGTCCGGCTTCGCAGGGGTCAGCCGATGGCGCCCCGCTATGAAACGAGGAAGTGAGTCCGGGTGGCACTCTCCGTCTCCGCACTGGTCCTGTTCGGCGTCATCTGCTTCATCTTCATCCGCAACAAGCAACTGAAGGTCGGGCACGCGATCCTGGCCGCCCTGTTCGGCTTCATGCTCAACCAGAGCACGGCCGCCAAGCCGATCCAGGACTTCCTGAGCCAGATCGCCAAGAGCATCTCCAACATCGCCAGCTGACCCCCGGCCCCGGTCGGGGCCCCGAGAGCGGGTTCAGCGGGGGAGGAGGCCGGCCGTCCGGGTCACCGGTCGGCCCGTCTGGCCTGCCGCCAGCGGGCGAACAGCCCGCGGGCCCGGGCCGCCGCCAGGGCCCGCGGCCGAACCGTGACGGGCGCCGCCACGCCCGTCGGCGCGGTCGTCACCACCGCCGTGTCCGGGGCCGTCAGCAGCACGAACAGCCGTGCCCAGCACAGCCGTTCGCCGCGCGGCCAGTCCAGCGCGCGCAGCGCCGCCGACGCGGCCTCCGACACCTCGCCGTTGACCCGGACCTCGGCGACGTCGTCCCCCGACTTGCCGCCGAGGAAGAGCTTCACCCCGTTCAACTGCCGCCCGGCCAGGTCCGGCAGCAGCGCGGGCGCCAGGGCGGGCAGCACCCGGTGCTCCGCCAGCCAGCCGGCCAGCCGTTCGTTGCCGAAGCCGAACACCGCCGCCGGCCCCTGCACGGCGTGCCAGCCGGGCAGTTCCGCGTGATCGGCGTGGTCGGCGTACTCGCCGCGGCGTTCCCGCAGTTCGACCAGCGCCGCCGCGGTGGTGGTCGCCCACATCCGCACCGCGTTGTCGAGCTTCTCCTCCTCGGTCTTGCCGAGGCCGGCCGAGCAGTCCCAGACCACCGGCGCGTCCGCCCGGCCCAGCCGCAGCACGAAGCCCAGGTCGACGTGGCCGGCGCCGTCGATGCCGGGGTGCTCCCGGACGGCCACCGCGGTGGTGCCCGGACCGCGCACCACCTCGCCGTCGACGGTGAATTCCTGCCCGAAGCGTGCCATTTCCCGGACCACAGAGCGCTGTATGACGGCCAGTCGGTCCTGGGGACGCACCGGACACTCCTCCACCCTCGGGTTCGCAGCGTTCTCGAACTGCTCTCGAACTACTTTCGAACGCCGCCGAGGCTATCGGCCCGGAGCCCTGCCGGGAAACCGACGCGGACCGCCGCCCGTCGGCGCGAGCCCGGCTCTCCGGTCGCAGAAATGTCCCCTATGCACCATTTTGGGTAGCGGCAACCGTAGGCCACCCGCCTGGAGAACCGCATGCCCCGCACCGACCTGACGCCCGCTCCGCCGCTGCTCACCCCGGACGGCACCGGCCTGGTCGCCGAGATCGAGGCGTACCTCGCCACGCTGCCCGCTCCGGCGCGCGCCCCGGCGCCCTACCTCCGGCCGCCGTACGTCTGCCCGCTCGGCTCGACCGTGCAGCCGTGGCACGCCGGCCACCCCTCGCCCCGGGCCACGCTGCTGGACCGCGCGCTGCGCCGGCCGCCCCGTCCGGTGCCGGTGAGCGCCGCCGAGCACCTGCGGCTGGCCTCCCGCTACATCGGAGCGGCCGGCTGGCTGCAGGGCGCGATGTGGGACGGCGCCGGCCGGGTCTGCCTGCTCGGCGCCCAGGCCGCCGTCCTCGCCCACGGCTACGGGACCCCGGACACCGTCCGCACCGCCCGGACGCAGCTGATGGAGGTGTTGCACGCCACCGGCCGGCCCGCGGCCTCCCCGGACGAGTTCAACGACCGGCCCACCACCCGGCAGGCCGACGTCCACCAGTTGCTCGACCGGGCGGCGGCCCGCGCCGGACGGCTCGGCCTCTGACGGACCGCCGGGCGGCCCCGGTGCCGACGGGCGGCGCCGGGTGCTGACGGGCGGCGCCGGGTGCTGACGGGAGGCCGGGAAACGCGACGGCCCCGGTACGACGGTGACGTCGTGCCGGGGCCGGGCGGTCGGAGCGGGTGACGAGAATCGAACTCGCGTGACTAGTTTGGAAGACTAGGGCTCTACCATTGAGCTACACCCGCGCGATCCTCCGGCCGTCGCCGGACGGAAGGTCGGGAACAGCGTACCTGGTCCGGTCGCCCGAGCGCACACCACATTCGTTCCGGGGCCCCGGATATGTCGCCGACCGGGCGGGGCCCGGCGTGTACGCTTCCTCTCGGCACCACGGGGTGTGGCGCAGTTTGGTAGCGCGTCCGCTTTGGGAGCGGAAGGCCGTCGGTTCGAATCCGGTCACCCCGACAGTGCGGCAGGGTCTCGTCCTCGGCGGGGCCCTGTTGGCGTCTCCGGGGGCCCCGAGGGGTCCGGTCGCCGGCCCGTGGGCGCGGAAGATCGGGCCTGTTGTCCTTTTCGGCCCGGTCCGGCATGGTGAATGGTTGACCTTTCACCAAATGCTGGAGCCCGGATGAGCCCGATGAGGATGAACCCCAAGATCGCGGTCGGAGTCGTCTTCGTCGCCTCGCTCTTCATGTCGATCATGGACACCACGATCGTCAACGTCGCCCTGCCGGCGATCGGCCGGGAGTTCGGCACCGATCCGGCCGGGGTCGGCGTGATCAACGTCGGCTACCTGGTCAGCCTGGCCGTCTTCGTCCCGCTCTCCGGCTGGCTGGGGGACCGCTTCGGCACCCGGCGGGTCTTCCTCGCCTCGCTCGCCCTGTTCACCGTCGCCTCGCTGCTCTGCGGCGCGGCCGGCTCGATGACCTCGCTCACCCTCTACCGGATCCTCCAGGGCGCGGCCGGCGGCCTGCTCACCCCGGTCGGGATGACCATGCTCTTCCGGGCCTTCCCGCAGGAGGAGCGGATGCGGGCGACCCGCATCCTGATGCTGCCCACCGCCGTCGCGCCGGCCGCCGGGCCGGTGCTCGGCGGCTGGCTGGTGGACGGCTGGTCCTGGCACTGGGTCTTCATCGTCAACGTGCCGGTCGGCCTCGCCGCCCTGGTCTTCGGGCTGCTCGCGCTGCCGGACTACCGCGCCGAGCGGGCCGGGCGCTTCGACGCGGCCGGCTTCCTGCTCTCCGCCGTCGGCTTCGGCGCCGCGATGTACGCGCTCTCCGAGGGCGCGTCGCAGGGCTGGGGGAGCGCGCGGATCGTGGCCTCCGCGCTCGTCGGCGGCTGCGCGCTGGCGGCCCTGGTCGTGGTCGAGCTGCGCCTGCCCGAGCCGATGCTCGACCTGCGGCTCTTCCGGGACCGCATCTTCCGCACCACCAACCTGCTCTCGCTCTTCTCCGGCGCCGCCTTCCTCGGCATGCTCTACCTCTTCCCGCTGCTGATGCAGGACGCGCTCGGCATGGACGCCCTGCACAGCGGTCTGATGGTCTTCCCCGAGGCGCTCGGGGTGATGCTCGCCTCCCAGATCGCGAGCCGCCTGTACCCGAGGATCGGCCCGCGCCGGATCCTGGCCACCGGCTCCGCCGTGGTGGCCTGCTGCCTGGCCCTGATGGCCACGATCGGGCCGGACAGCAACCTCTGGGCGGTCCGCGCCCTGATGTTCGTCACCGGGTACGCGATGTCGCACGTCTTCATGCCCTCGCAGACCGCCGCCTTCGCCACGATCGGCGCCCGCGACACCGGGGCCGCCTCCACCCTCTACAACGCGCAGCGCCAGCTCGGCTCCGCGCTCGGGGTCGCGGTGCTCGGCACCGTGCTGACGGCCGTGGGGGCCGTCACCGTGAACGCCTCGGGTACGCCCGTGGCGAACCTCGCCGCCTACCGGGCGGCCTTCCTCACCGCCGCCGGCCTGGCGCTGGCGGCGGCCGCGATCTCCTTGCTGGTACGGGATTCCGACGCCGCCGCCACCATGCGCGCGGTACCGGCCGGGGGTACCGGTGAGGGGGCGGCGGAATCCGTCGCGGAGCCCGTCGGGAAGGGCTGAGCGACCCCCGGCGGCGACGTCCTGGCGTCCGCCTTTCGTGGTACCGGTAGGATGGGGCGCTGGCGGTAGTCCCTGTGGCGTCAACCCAGGTCAACCGCACGAGGGCGAGGAGTCACGCTCACCGTCCACCCCCCACGGGAGATGCAGCTCCAACCGCCCATCGCCCGTCTCGCCCGACCCGCCCGCACCGGCCCAGGCCGGCGTCGATGGGGAGGGCGGAGGCAACCTGACCGCAAGCCCATAGGAGACCAAACCGTGAAGAGCGCCGTCGAGACTCTGAACCCGACCCGGGTTCGACTCACCGTCGAGGTGCCCTTCGAGGAGCTCAAGCCCAGCCTCGACGCGGCGTACAAGAAGATCAACCAGCAGGTCTCGGTCCCGGGCTTCCGCAAGGGCAAGATCCCGAACCGTGTCATCGACCAGCGTTTCGGTCGTGGCGCCGTGCTGGAGGAGGCCGTCAACGACGCCCTCCCGCGCTTCTACACGCAGGCCGTCGACGAGGGCAAGATCGAGGTCCTCGGCCAGCCCGACATCACCAACATCGAGGGTGTCGAGACGATCGCCGACGGCGGTGACCTGAAGTTCACCGCCGAGGTCGACATTCGTCCCGAGATCACCCTTCCGGACTTCTCGACCATCGAGGTCACCGTCGACCCGATCGTGGTCACCGACGAGGACGTCGACAAGTCGCTGGAGCAGCTGCGCGAGCGCTTCTCCTCGGTCAAGGACGTCGAGCGCGCCGCGGCCGCCGGCGACATCGTGGTCGTCGACCTGGAGGCCAAGGTCGACGGCGAGGTGCCGGAGGACGGCATCGCCAAGGCCGTCAGCTACGAGATCGGCTCCGGCCGTCTGATCGACGGCATCGACGACGCCGTCGTCGGCCTGGAGGCCGGTGGCACCGCCACCTTCTCCACCGAGCTCAAGGGCGGCACCCAGGCGGGCAAGACCTCCGAGGTCACCGTCACCGTCACCGCCGTCCAGGAGAAGGAGCTCCCCGAGCTGGACGACGAGTTCGCCCAGCTGGCCAGCGAGTTCGACTCGCTGGAGGAGCTGCGCGGCGACTCCCGCAAGCGCCTGGAGCGCATGAAGGAGTACGACCAGGCCACCCAGGCCCAGGAGAAGGTGCTCGACGCGCTGCTGGCGCTGGTCGAGATCGAGTTCCCGGAGAAGCTCCTCAAGGACGAGATCGAGACCCGCAAGCACAACCTGGAGCACCACCAGCTGGAGCCGATGGGCCTCAACCTCGCGACCTACCTGGAGACCCAGGGCAAGACCGAGGAGGAGTTCCTCGCGGAGACCGAGGAGCAGGCGAAGAAGGGCATCAAGACCCAGTTCGTCCTGGACCAGATCGTCGCCGACGAGGAGCTGGGCGTCGACCAGCAGGAGCTCACCGAGCACCTCATCCGCCGCGCCGCCGGCTCGGGCCTGACCCCGGACCAGTTCGCGCAGCAGGTCGTCCAGGGTGGCCAGGTGCCGCTGCTGGTCGGCGAGGTCGCCCGCGGCAAGGCGCTCGCCACCGTGGTCGAGGCCGCCAAGGTCGTCGACACCGAGGGCAACGAGATCAACTTCGACGACGACGAGACCGACGAGTCGGCCGAGACCGTCGCCGCCGAGGCGCCGGCCGCCGAGGCCGACGCCGAGGAGAAGACCGAGGCCTGACCGCCCCGGTCCGACTGACGCAGGAGCGGGCCCGGACGCCGTACGCGGCGTCCGGGCCCGTCGCGTTCCCCGGCCGACCGCGTTCCCCGCCGGTCGCGGCGGCCGGACGCCCCGGCCGCGCCGTGAACCCTGCGCTCACAGCGAACAGTTCGGCGTGAGGGATTCTGCGGCCCGGCCTGCGCGTTAGGGTCCTTGGACAGCAACAATCACACCGTGATACCCGGAAGCTGTGCGACACCGTGAGGGCCGTGGCACGGCCCTCCAAATCGACTGAGCAGGTGGCTAAGTGACGTTCCCGCAGATGCAGATGCCTGGCCCGATGGCGCCGCACGCCGCCTCTGGTGACGTGCTCGGCGGCCTGGGCGACCAGGTCTACAACCGGCTGCTCAACGAGCGGATCATCTTCCTCGGCCAGCAGGTCGACGACGACATCGCCAACAAGATCACCGCCCAGCTGCTCCTGCTGGCCGCGGACCCGGACAAGGACATCTTCCTCTACATCAACTCCCCGGGCGGCTCGATCTCGGCCGGCATGGCGATCTACGACACCATGCAGTACATCAAGAACGACGTCGTCACCATCGCGATGGGCATGGCCGCCTCGATGGGCCAGTTCCTGCTGACCGCCGGCGCCAAGGGCAAGCGCTTCTCGCTGCCGAACGCCAACATCCTGATGCACCAGCCGTCCGCCGGTCTCGGCGGCTCGGCCACGGACATCCGCATCCAGGCGGAGCAGCTGCTCCGCACCAAGAAGCGGATGTCCGAGCTGATCGCCTTCCACAGCGGCCAGTCCTTCGAGCAGATCACCGCGGACTCCGACCGCGACCGCTGGTTCACGCCCGAGGAGGCCCTGGAGTACGGCCTGATCGACGCGATCATGCACAGCGCCGCGGACGTCCCCGGCGGCGGCGGCACGGGCGCCTGAGCCTCGGCCCGGCTCCCACGAGACCACAGCCACAACGCTCCGGAGGACTAGAACCCCCATGAACATCCCCAGCCTGTCCAGCGCCAAGGCACGCGTCGAGGACATGCGCGCCGAGGGCCGCTACATCGTCCCGCGCTTCGTCGAGCGCACCTCGCAGGGCATCCGTGAGTACGACCCGTACGCCAAGCTGTTCGAGGAGCGCATCATCTTCCTCGGCTCGCAGGTCGACGACGTCTCCGCGAACGACATCATGGCTCAGCTGCTCTGCCTGGAGTCGATGGACCCGGACCGCGAGATCCAGATGTACATCAACTCGCCCGGTGGCTCGTTCACGGCGCTGACGGCCATCTACGACACCATGCAGTACGTGAAGCCGGACATCACCACCGTCTGCATGGGCCAGGCCGCCTCCGCCGCCGCCGTGCTGCTCGCGGCCGGCACCCCCGGCAAGCGGATGGCGCTGCCGAACGCCCGCATCCTGATCCACCAGCCGTACACCGAGACCGGCCGCGGCCAGGTCTCGGACCTGGAGATCCAGGCCCGTGAGATCTTCCGGATGCGCGAGCAGCTGGAGGAGATGCTCTCCAAGCACTCCAACAAGTCGGTGGAGCAGGTCCGCGACGACATCGAGCGCGACAAGATCCTCACGGCCGAGGAGGCCGTCGAGTACGGTCTGGTCGACCTCGTCATCTCCACCCGCAAGGCCTCGCTGACCTCCTGAGGCCGGCACTCTCCCGCCCTGCCCCCGTCGGGGCGGGGCGAAGCTCCCGGGCGGGGCGCGCAAGGAGTCGCGCGCCCCGCCCCCGGCGCATCGGCGGCGCGGCCGCCGGCATCTGTTCGGTATCAATTCGCCCAGGGCGTAGGGCAGACCTGGCGAAGAGGACGGAATCAGGGGCCCGGCAGAGTACCGTCGGATAGCGAGACCGGGCGCCGTCGGCGTGTACGGTCCACAGCACCAGGCCCCGGAACCCCCGCGGGGCCCCTGGCGAAGGGGAAGCACCTCGTGGCACGCATCGGAGACGGTGGCGACCTGCTCAAGTGCTCGTTCTGCGGCAAGTCGCAGAAGCAGGTGAAGAAGCTGATCGCCGGCCCAGGCGTGTACATCTGCGACGAGTGCATCGACCTGTGCAACGAGATCATCGAGGAGGAGCTCGCCGAGACCTCCGAGGTGCGTTTCGAGGAGCTCCCGAAGCCGCGCGAGATCTACGAGTTCCTGGACCAGTACGTGGTCGGCCAGGACCTCGCCAAGAAGGCGCTGTCGGTGGCGGTGTACAACCACTACAAGCGCGTGCAGGCGGGCGAGGCCGGCCGAAGCGGCGGCAACGGCCGTGAGGACGCCATCGAGCTGGCGAAGTCCAACATCCTGCTGCTCGGCCCGACCGGCTCCGGCAAGACGCTGCTCGCGCAGACGCTGGCCCGGATGCTGAACGTGCCGTTCGCGATCGCCGACGCCACCGCGCTGACCGAGGCCGGGTACGTCGGCGAGGACGTCGAGAACATCCTGCTGAAGCTGATCCAGGCGGCCGACTACGACGTCAAGAAGGCCGAGACCGGGATCATCTACATCGACGAGATCGACAAGGTCGCCCGCAAGAGCGAGAACCCGTCGATCACCCGGGACGTCTCCGGCGAGGGCGTGCAGCAGGCCCTGCTGAAGATCCTGGAGGGCACCACCGCCTCGGTGCCGCCGCAGGGCGGGCGCAAGCACCCGCACCAGGAGTTCATCCAGATCGACACCACCAACGTGCTGTTCATCGTGGGTGGCGCGTTCGCCGGCCTGGAGCGGATCATCGAGGGCCGCGCGGGTGCCAAGGGCATCGGCTTCGGCGCGAACATCCGCTCCAAGCGGGAGCAGGACGCCAGCGACCACTTCCGTCAGGTGATGCCGGAGGACCTGGTCAAGTTCGGCATGATCCCCGAGTTCATCGGCCGCCTCCCGGTGATCACCAGCGTGCACAACCTCGACCGCGAGGCGCTGCTGCAGATCCTCACCGAGCCGAAGAACGCGCTGGTCAAGCAGTACCGCAAGCTCTTCGAACTGGACGGCGTCGAGCTGGAGTTCTCCCGCGACGCGCTGGAGGCGATCGCCGACCAGGCGATCCTGCGCGGCACCGGCGCGCGCGGCCTGCGGGCCATCATGGAGGAGGTGCTGATGTCCGTGATGTACGAGGTGCCCTCGCGTCAGGACGTCGCCCGCGTGGTGGTCACCGGGGACGTCGTCTCCAAGCACGCCATCCCCACGCTCGTCCCGCGTGACATGATCAAGCGGGAGCGGCGCGACAAGAGCGCCTGACCTTCCGCGTGAAAGGGCCCCCGGAGACCGTCGGTCGGTCTCCGGGGGCCCTCGCGTTCCGCGCCGCGGGCGGAGGAGGTTACTTCGCCACCTCGGCGACCGCGCGCAGGTCGCGGGCGTCGGCCGCGAGCTTCTCCAGGTCCGGCGCCTTGCCGTCCTCGGGCGCCTGCATCAGCAGCACCAGGGTGCTGTTGTCGGCCCAGGCGCAGATGCCCAGGTCGGTGCCGGACTGGGTGGCCTTGGCGCACTCCATGGTGCCGCCCTTGGAGCCGGCGTCGACCGCGTGCCGGTCGGTGACGGCGGGGCCGCCGGACGAGAAGCCCTTGAACATGGCGTCCAGCTCCTGCTTCGGGAGCAGCACCTTGCCGTAGCCGCCGACCACGATGAGCTGGGGCTCCTCCGAGGAGTCCTGGTAGACGGCGCTGACGCCGGTCGGGTTCCAGGCGCCGTCGCCCTTGCCGAACTCGGAGGTGATCTCCTTCTCCATCGCGTCGGCGATCTCGTTGTCGGTGTCCTTCGTGAGGTCCTTGAAGGTGGCCGGCAGGACGATCTTCTGGGTGCCCGCGTTGGACGTCACGTCGAAGACGAAGTAGGCGAGACCGCCGCCGATCAGCGCCAGCACGCCGACGAACACGCCGAGCAGGATCCAGAGCGTCTTGCGGGACTTGCGCGGCGGAACCGGGGCGTACGCGCCGTAGCCCGGGTAGCCGGGCTGGCCCTCCGCGGGCGGGAAGCCGGGCGGCGTGCCCTGCGGCGGGACGGCGCCCCAGGCCTGGTCGGCCGGGGGCGGCGGGGGCGTCGCGCCGTAGCCGGGCTGGGGCGGCACGGGAGCGCCGCCCTGGGGCTGTCCGGCGGGCGGCGGCGGGGCTCCGTACGGGGTCTGATCGGTCACGATGGCCCTTTCTGGGGACGGGAGGGGACGGGAGGGGACGGGACGGCGGACGTGACGCACTCCCACCCGGAGCCGGGTGGCAGGTGTGAGGGTGAGCGGCGCCGGGGCTACTTGGCGACGACCATGGCGGAGCGGATCGCCCGGGTCTTCTCGGCGGCCTGGGCCGGGGTGAGCGCGGTCTGGGCGGCGCCGGTGAGGCTGGCCTTCAGGAAGGAGACCCGGGCCGTGGTCGACTTGTCGGCCCAGATGCAGACGGTGGACTGCGACTTGCCGCCGAGCACGCCGTAGACGCCGCAGGAGAGCTTGGCCGAGGAGTTGTGGCTGTCCTGGGCCGGGAACTCCGCCAGCGGGGTGGTCCAGCTGCCGCCCTCACCGGGCTTCTCGGAGTCCTTCATGATCTTGTCCGGGTCGTCGAGGTTCCCGTAGACGCCGATCACGCTGATGGTGTCCAGCGGGTCCGCGCCCTTGGCGTAGCTGGCGACCAGCACGTGCAGGTCGGTGCCGAGCTTGGAGGTCTCGGCCTTGCTCGGGTCGGCGGCCTGCTCCTTGGCGGACTTCTGGGTGTAGCCGTCCGGCAGCGACTGGGCGGCGGTGATCTTGTACTTCCCGCCGGTGTCCCCGCCGAGGACCTTGTAGAGGCCGAAGCCGCCGCCGCCCAGCACCAGGGCCCCGATCACCAGACCGACCACCAGCCCGGCCCTGCTCTTCCTCGGCGGCGGCGCGACCGGGTAGCCGGGCGCGCCGTACGGGGCCTGCGGGGCGCCGTACGGGGGCTGGGGCGCGCCGTACTGCGGGGCCGGGGCCCCCTGCTGCGGATAGCCGTACTGCTGCGGCGGCTGGCCGTAGGGCGGCTGGGCGGCCCCGTAGGGCGGCTGCGGCTGCGGTGCGCCGTAGGGCTGCGGTGCCCCGTACGGCTGCGGCTGACCCTGCGGATACTGCTGACCCTGGCCGTACATCTGCCTGTGCTCCCCCGCCGCACCCGCGGCCTGTCGTGATGAAGTCCTCCGTGTCCCTACCAAGGACCGGACGATTGTGCGGGCACGTTATCGCACAGGGCCGACGGCCCGCCCGGGTCGGGCGCGAGGGGCCCGGACCGAAAGCGGTTCGTAACCCACGTCCCCAGGTACGTAAACTGTGCGTCGTGACCGACACCACGAACCAGCGCCCCGTGAGCACTCACGCCGGGGACGACGCAGCCACCCTCCCGACGACCTACGCTCCGGCGGACGTAGAGGGCGAGCTGTACGAGCGCTGGGTAGAGCGCGGTTACTTCACGGCCGACGCCAAGAGCGACAAGCCCCCGTACACCATCGTCATCCCGCCGCCGAACGTCACGGGCAGCCTCCACCTGGGCCACGCCTTCGAGCACACGCTGATCGACGCCCTCGTCCGCCGCAAGCGGATGCAGGGCTACGAGGCCCTCTGGCAGCCCGGCATGGACCACGCCGGCATCGCCACCCAGAACGTCGTCGAGCGCGAGCTGGCCAAGGAGGGCAAGTCCCGCCACGACCTCGGCCGGGAGGCCTTCGTCGACCGGGTCTGGCAGTGGAAGGCGGAGTCCGGCGGCCAGATCTCCGGTCAGATGCGCCGCCTCGGCGACGGCGTGGACTGGTCCCGCGAGCGCTTCACCATGGACGAGGGGCTCTCCCAGGCCGTCCAGACCATCTTCAAGAAGCTCTTCGACGACGAGCTGATCTACCGCGCCGAGCGCATCATCAACTGGTGCCCGCGCTGCCTCACCGCGATCTCGGACATCGAGGTGGAGTACCAGGACGACGACGGCGAGCTCGTCTCCATCCGCTACGGCGAGGGCGGCGCCTCGATCGTCGTCGCCACCACCCGGGCCGAGACGATGCTCGGCGACACCGCGGTCGCGGTCCACCCGGAGGACGAGCGCTACCGCCACCTGGTCGGTACCGAGATCGAGCTGCCGCTGACCGGCCGCCGCATCCCGGTCGTCGCCGACGCCCACGTCGACCCGGAGTTCGGCACCGGCGCCGTCAAGGTGACGCCGGCCCACGACCCGAACGACTTCGAGATCGGCCAGCGCCACGGCCTGCCGTCGATCGCCGTCATGGACGAGCACGCGGTCATCACCGTGCACGGCCCGTTCCAGGGCCTGGACCGGCTGGAGGCCCGCTCGGCCATCGTCGGCGCGCTGCGCGCCGAGGGCCGGATCGTGGCGGAGAAGCGGCCGTACGTCCACTCGGTCGGCCACTGCTCGCGCTGCAAGACCACCATCGAGCCGCGGCTGTCCATGCAGTGGTGGGTCAAGGTCGGCCCGCTCGCCCAGGCCGCGGGCGACGCGGTCCGCGACGGCAAGGTCAAGATCCACCCGCAGGAGATGGAGAAGCGCTACTTCGACTGGGTCGACAACCTCCACGACTGGTGCATCTCGCGCCAGCTCTGGTGGGGCCACCGGATCCCGGTCTGGTACGGCCCGGCCGGCGAGATCGTCTGCGTCGGCCCGGACGAGCAGCCGCCGACGGGTGAGGGCTGGCACCAGGACACCGACGTCCTGGACACCTGGTTCTCCTCCGGCCTGTGGCCCTTCTCCACCCTCGGCTGGCCCGAGCAGACCGACAGCCTGGCGAAGTTCTACCCGAACGCCGTCCTGGTGACCGGCTACGACATCCTCTTCTTCTGGGTCGCCCGGATGATGATGTTCGGCCTCTACGCGATGGACGGCACCCCGCCGTTCCACACCATCGCGCTGCACGGCATGGTCCGTGACCAGAACGGCAAGAAGATGTCGAAGTCCTTCGGCAACGTGGTGAACCCGCTGGACTGGATGGACAAGTACGGCTCCGACGCGCTGCGCTTCACGCTGGCCCGCGGCGCCAACCCGGGCGTCGACGTCCCGATCGGCGAGGACTGGGTCCAGGCGGCCCGCAACTTCGCCAACAAGATCTGGAACGCCACCCGCTTCGCGCTGATGAACGGCGCCACCGTCGAGGGCCCGCTGCCCGCGCCGGAGGAGCTGACCGCGGCCGACCGCTGGATCCTGTCCCGGCTGAACAGCACGGTCGCCGAGGTGGACGCGCTCTACGAGGACTACCAGTTCTCCAAGCTGTCCGAGGCGCTCTACCACTTCGCCTGGGACGAGGTCTTCGACTGGTACGTCGAGCTCTCCAAGACCACCCTCGCCAAGGGCGGCCCGCAGGCCGACGCCGCGCGCCGGGTGCTCGGCGAGGTCCTGGACGTCACGCTGCGGCTGCTCCACCCGATCGTCCCGTTCGTCACCGAGACCCTGTGGACGACGCTCACCGGCGCCGAGTCGGTGGTCATCGCCGACTGGCCGGCGGACAGCGGCTACCGCGACGCGGCGGCCGAGGCCGAGATCGCCACGCTCCAGCAGGTGGTCACCGAGGTCCGGCGCTTCCGCACCGACCAGGGCCTGAAGCCGGGTCAGCGGGTCCCGGCCCGGCTGGAGGTGGCCGGTACCGTGCTGGCCGTCCACGAGGACGCGATCCGCTCGCTGCTGCGGCTGACCGCTCCCGAGGAGGGCTTCTCGGCCACCGCCTCGCTCCCGGTCGCGGGCGCGACCGTGCTGCTGGACCTCTCCGGCACCATCGACGTCGCGGCGGAGCGCAAGCGCCTCGCCAAGGACCTCGCGGCCGCCGAGAAGGAGAAGGCCCAGACGGCCGGCAAGCTCGGCAACGAGGCGTTCCTCGCCAAGGCGCCGGACGACGTGGTCGCCAAGATCCGGACCCGTCAGGAGGCCGCCGAGGCCGACATCGTCCGGATCACCGCTCAGCTCGCGGCGCTGCCGCAGGCCTGACCGGCCGGCTCACCAGGGGCCGCACTCCGCCGACGCGGGGTGCGGCCCCTCGGCGTTCGCGCGGACTTTCGGCCGGGCGCCGGCCGGGCCGGCGGGAGCGCTCCGGCCGGCCGCTCCGGCCGAACGGTGAAATCGGCCCTCTAATAGCCCAGTGCCATTGCTCTGTTCCGGCGAATATTCATCATGGACCGGGTGAAGTCCTATTCCGCCCGAATTCATTCCGGTCTTGCCCGCGCGGGTTCGCGGAAGTTTGCAGGTCGGCTGTGTACGGTGTGACGGAGTTTCGCCAGCCGACGACCGACGGGAGGGCATGGCGTGATGGTGACCGAGAAGTTGGCCGACGAACTGCCGGTGGAAGCGGTCCAGGAGGCCAAGGGCAGGGCGGCGACGCTGCTGCTCGCGTTCCGGCACGGGAACCAGCTCGCCTTCGACCACGCGCTGGACCGGCTCTTCGAGGAGCACGCGGAGCGCGAGGTGACCACCCTGCTGGCCTGGATCGCCGCCGAGGCGGTCCGCAAGGCGTACGCGCCCGAGGTGGGCGACCGGGTGCTGCACGCGATGGCCCGCCGCGCCCCGGCCGACTGCGGTGCGGTGGCGGTGGACGAGGACACCGCCGACGCGGCCCGCCTGATCGAGGCGGTGGCGGCGGGCGAGGTGACCGAGGTGCGCGGCCTGGTGGCCGCCACCGCCGACACCACCTTCCTGCTCGGCGGCCTGCTCCAGGGCGTCGCCATGATGCTGCCGCTGCTGCCCGAGGGCGAGCTGGCCGAGATCACCGCCGAACTGCGGCGCCGGCACTGCGGCCCGTGCCCCGAGATCCCGGAGGCCCGGGCCGGGGTCTGAGACCCGGCCCGGACCCACGGGGCCGCGCCTACGGCATCGCGTGCAGGTGCGAGCCGACGGTGCCGGCGATGCCGCCGCCGGCCTTGGCGTCCCAGTTGGTCGACCAGGTCATCGCCCCGCCGATGCCGGGCCACTTGGTGTCGGGCTTGAAGCTCCCGCAGTTGGTGCCGGCGGCCAGGCAGTCCAGGGCGTTGTTCACCACGGACGGGCTGACGTACCCGCCGCCCGCCGCGCTGGTGGAGGCGGGCACCCCGAGCCCGACCTGGTCGGGCCGCAGCCCGCCCTTGAGCTGGATGCAGGCGAGCGCGGTCAGGAAGTTGACGCTGCCCTGGGAGTAGACCTGCCCGTCGCAACCGAGCATCGCGCCGGAGTTGTAGTACTGCATGTTGACGATGGTGAGGATGTCCTTCACGTTCAGCGCCAGCTTGAAGTACTCCATCCCGGTCGACTGCATGTCGATGGTCTGCGGCGCCATGGTGAGGACGAACCCGCTGCCCGCCTTCGCCGCCAGCGCGTGCAGGGCCTGGCCCATGTAGGTGGCGCTGACGCCGTTCTCCAGGTCGATGTCGATCCCGTCGAAGCCGTAGCTCTGCATCAGGGCCCAGGCGGTGTTGGCGAAGGTGGTGGCCGAGGCGGAGCTGTTCACCGAGACGGTGCCGTTCTGGCCGCCGATCGAGAGCACCACCTTCTTGCCGGCCGCCCTCTTGGCCGCGATGTCGGCCTTGAACTGCGCGTCGGTGTAGCCGCCGAGCTTGGCCGACAGGGCCGGGTCCAGGGTGAAGCTCAGGCCCCCGGGTGTGCCGGTGGCGTCCGCGAAGGAGACCGCGATGATGTCGTACGCGGCCGGGACGTCGCTGATCCGCTGCACCGTGGCGGTGTTGTCGAAGTTCTGCCAGTAGCCGGTCAGCAGGTGCTTGGGCAGCCCCGGCCGGGTCGGCGTGACGGTCGGGGTGACCGTCGGCGTCCCGGTGGGCGTCTGGGTCGGGGTCGTGGTCGGCGTCGCGGTGGGGGTCGCAGTCCCGGTCGGGGTGGGCTTCGGGTCGCCCGGCCCGATCAGCGAGACGTCGTCGGCCAGGTAGGAGGGCTGGCCGTACCAGCCGTGCAGGTAGACCGTGACGCTGGTGGTGCCGGCCCCGGTGGTGAAGGTGGTGGAGAGCTTGGACCAGCCCGCCGAGTTGGTCCAGGTGCCGGGGTCCGTGCCGCCGGTGCCGCGGGCGCCGAGGTAGACGTAGGAGCCCTGCACCCAGGCGCTCAGGGTGTACGTGGACGAGGGCTTCACGGTGACGGTCTGGGTGCACTCGCCGGTGTCGCCCGAGCCCGGGGTGGCGCGCAGCGCGTACGAGCCGGAGTGGACGGTGGCGGTGTCCGCCGCGGCGCCGGACGGACAGGTCCAGTGGCCGAGGTGGTCGGCGGCCTCGAAGCCGCCGTTGTCGATCACGTCGACGTCGGCGGTCGCCGCGCCGGAGGCGCTGGTGGCGACGACCAGGCCGCTCAGGCCCAGGGCGATCGCCGAGGCGCCGGCGAGCAGGGTGTGGACGACGCGGGCGCGCCGGTGTCGGGCAGGTGGCATGACTCCATCTCCTGTGGGGGGAGACCGTCGGCTCACGTGGGGGAGAGCCGTCCGGCTGTCGCTGGTGCGGGAGCTACCGACAACTCAAGTCCCTGTCGGGGGAGGAGACTTGCCCTCACAAGGTGGAGTAGACCAATCCGGCTGTCAAGAGTGCCTGTCCGGGCGTCAGGCGGCGGCGGGCTCCGACCGCGCGGCGAGCCCTGCCGTCAGCCGGGCGATCCGGGCGGAGGCCAGGCCGTCCCCGTAGGGGCTCGGGGTGGCCGCCAGCCGGGCGAGCCGCTCGGGGGTGTCGGCCAGCCAGGTCCGGGCCAGCCCGCCGAGCTCCTCGCCGGGGGCGACCAGGGCGGCGAACCCCGCGTCGACGGCCTCCGGGCGTTCGGTGGAGCGGCGCACCACCAGCAGCGGGCGGCCGAGCACGGTGCACTCCTCCTGGACCCCGCCGGAGTCGGAGACCAGCAGTGCCGCGTGCCGGGCCAGGCCCAGGAACTCCGCGTACCCGACCGGCGCGGTCACGGCGATCCGCTCCAGCAGGCCGTCCAGCGCGAACCGCTCGACGGCGGCCGCGGTCCGCGGGTGCATCGGGAACAGGACGGGGGTGCCGGCCCGGGCGATCCGGTCCAGTTCGGCGAGGACGGCGCCCAGGGCCTCGGCGCTGTCGGTGTTCTCCGGCCGGTGCACGGTGGCCAGGACGTAGCCGTCCGGCTCCAGCCCGTGCGAGGCCAGCAGCGCGGTCCGGGCGGCCCGGTCGGGCAGCCGGCGGTGGACCACCTCGACGACGGTGTTGCCGGTGACGGTGATCCGTTCCTCGTCCAGCGACTCGGCGCGCAGGTTGGCCGCGTTCTCCGCGGTGGCGGCGCAGAGCAGGTCGGAGACGTGGTCGACCATCACCCGGTTGTGCTCCTCGGGCATCGCCCGGTCGAAGCTGCGCAGCCCGGCCTCGACGTGCACCAGCGGGATCTCCCGGGCGTTGGCGGCCAGCGCGCCGGCCAGGGTGGCGTTGGTGTCGCCCTGGACGACGACGGCGGCGGGCCGGTCCTCGGCGAAGGCGGCGTCCAGCTGGCCGAGCGACTGGGCGATCTGGCCGGCCCGCGGGCGGCCGCCGACGCCGGTCAGCAGCTCCGGCCGGGGCAGGTCGAGGTCGCGCAGGAAGCGGCCGGACAGCGCCTCGTCCCAGTGCTGGCCGGTGTGCACCAGCCGGGTCGCGGCGCCGAGCTCGTGGATCAGCGGGGCGAGCTTGACCAGCTCGGGGCGGGTGCCGAGGACGACGGCGACACTGGCGGGCGGCAGCGGGGGAAGGAACGGGGACACGGTGGAACTCCGGACGGGTCTGGGCGGGACGGCGGGATCGCCTGCGGGCATCGAGGGTGTCGAGGCGGAAGCGGGTGGAAGGCGGAGCGGGCACGGCTCAGGTCTCGAGGGCGGTGGGGGCGCCCACCGCGACCTTCTCGGCGTTGCGCCTGGTCTTGGCCCAGCCGTTGCGGCCGAGCAGCAGGCGGACGGCGGCCCGGGTGGCGACCACGAACAGGTGGTAGGCGTAGAGCCAGACCAGGACGCCCCAGAGCAGGCCGGTGAGCCGGCTCCGGTCGGGGTGGACGCGCCGGCGGTAGGCGAAGCCCCAGAGCACCATCGGCAGCGTCGCGATCACGAAGGCGGCGGCCATCAGCGGCCCGAACCGGGCCTGGAAGGCGACGGTGTCCTCGGGGAACAGCGCCAGTCCGGCGGCCGTGATCCCGAGCGACAGCGGCGTGAGCACCACCAGCAGCACGCAGACCACCGGCTGCAGGAAGGTGTACAGCACCTCGGCCTTGCCGGCCCAGCGGTAGTGCGGCGAGCGCAGCACCCGCCCGGTGTAGCGCAGGCACTGCATGTTGCCCTGGGCCCACCGGGTGCGCTGCGTGAGGAAGCGGCGGAGCGAGACCAGCCCCTCCTGGGACACCCGGGCCTCCGTCACGTGTGTCAACCGCCACCCGGCCAGCCGCAGTTCGAGACCGGACTCGTAGTCCTCCAGGAGGGCCCGCTCCGGCCAGGGGCGGCCCTCGCGGCCTTCGTCGGCGGTGAGCGAGTCCAGCGCGGTGAGCCGGACGAACTGGCCGTTGCCGCCGAGACCGACGCTGCCGGTGCGCCGGCGCAGCAGCTGCATGCCGGCGTTGTTGGCCTGGAACTCGACGTCCTGCATCCGGACCAGCGCGCGGGCCAGCGCGTTGGCGGTCCGGCCGCGGCCGGGCAGCGGCCGTTCGTCGTCCGCGTTGCGCATCCGGACGCCGATCTGCACGGCGCCGGTGTCGGGGCGGGCCAGCGCGTGGTCGGAGCAGACCAGGCCCAGGGTGCCCGGCTCCAGCTCGCCGTCGGCGTCGACGACGCCGATGATCACCCGGGCGCGGTCGGCGTCCTCGGGCAGCCAGGCGTCGACGCTCCGGTAGGCGGCGTTGAGCGCGGCGCCCTTGCCGATCCGCGCGTGCGGACGGCGGCGCTGGACGAGGTGGATCCGGTCGTCCCGCTCCGCGGCGGCCAGGACCAGCTCGCGGGTGCGGTCCTCGCTGTCGTCGTCGATCACCCACAGGTGCGCCTCGGGGGCGGCGGCACGCAGCCCGGCGAGGGTCTGGGTGACGACGGCCTCCTCGTCCCGGCAGGGGATCAGCAGGTGCCACTGGAAGGCGGCCGGATCGCCCGGCTCGGCGGGCCGGTCGTGCCGGAAGGCGTGCCGGGAGCCGGCCCAGTAGAGGAGGAAGCGGCCGAACACCAGGACCATGTAGGCGAGGAGCACCAGCGACAGCAGCTCGGCGAGCTGGACGACACCGCTCCGATGGACCAGGAACGACTCGCGCAGGGCGTCGGGCATGGGACTGTCCTCCTGGTGATCAAAGGTGATGCGTCTCCCTGGGGTGCGAATCGATGCTTCATTGCCGTCTGAACTCGCTGAATCAATAGTAAATCGGGTGAATCGGAAAGTCAGGGCAAAGTGGTGGTTCTCACCCCGTCGGGAGCGCGCGACGCCGCTCCGTAGACTGTGCTCGTGAGCGACAAGGCCGACCCGAACCCGTACACCCTCCGCCCCGCCGACGACGGCTCCGGCGACGCCCTGCGCGACGTCGAGGTGGAGCTCTCCAAGCGCTGGCCGGAGAACAAGCTGGAGCCCTCGCTCGACCGGATCGAGGCGCTGATGGACATCCTGGGCCAGCCCCAGCGGTCCTTCCCCTCGATCCACATCACCGGCACCAACGGCAAGACCTCCACCGCGCGGATGGTCGAGCGGCTGCTCAACACCTTCGAGCTGCGCACCGGCCGCTACACCAGCCCGCACGTGGAGTCCGTCACCGAGCGGATCACCCTGGACGGTGCCCCGATCACCCCCGAGCGGTTCGTCGAGGTCTACCGGGACATCGAGCCCTACGTCCGGATGGTCGACGAGCGCGAGCCGGTCGCGATGTCCTTCTTCGAGGTGCTGACCGGCATGGCCTACGCGGCCTTCGCCGACGCCCCGGTGGACGTCGGCGTGATCGAGGTCGGCATGGGCGGCTCCTGGGACGCCACCAACGTGATCGACGCCGCCGTCGCGGTGATCGCCCCGATCTCGCTGGACCACACCGACAAGCTGGGCGAGACCACCGGCGAGATCGCGGTCGAGAAGTCCGGGATCATCAAGCCGGGCTCCATCGCGGTCGTCGCCCAGCAGCAGCTGGACGCCGCCCAGAACATCCTGCGGCGCGCCGTCGAGGTGGACGCGACGGTGGCCCGCGAGGGCATGGAGTTCGGGGTGATCCGCCGTGAGGTCGCCATCGGCGGCCAGCTGGTGACGCTGCGCGGGCTCGGCGGCGAGGAGTACACGGACGTCTTCCTCCCGCTGCACGGCGCCCACCAGGCGCAGAACGCGGCGCTCGCGCTCGCGGCGGTCGAGGCCTTCTTCGGCGTCGGCGGCGCGCGCGGCGGGCAGCTGGACGCGGACAAGGTGCGGCAGGCGTTCTCCGGCGTCGCCTCGCCAGGCCGCCTGGAGGTCGTCCGCCGCAGCCCGACCATCGTCCTGGACGCCGCGCACAACCCGGACGGCGCGCACGCCACGGTGGCCGCGATCGGCGAGTCCTTCGGCTTCACCCGGCTCGTCGGCGTGATCGGCACCAGCGGCGACAAGGACGTGGCCGGCCTGCTGGAGGCCTTCGAGCCGATCCTGGCCGAGGTCGTCATCACCCAGAACTCCACCCACCGCGCGATGGACGCGGACGCGCTGGCCGCGCTCGCCGTCGAGGTCTTCGGCGAGGACCGCGTCCAGGTCGAGCCCCGGCTCGACGACGCCATCGCCGCCGCCGTCACCCTCGCCGAGGAGGACGGGGACCTCGGCGGCGCCGGGGTGCTGGTCACCGGTTCGGTCATCACGGTGGGCGAGGCCCGCCTGCTGCTCGGGAGGAAGTGACGATGAGGACGCTCTGTTCCTCGACGCTGATCGGCGAGGCGCTGCTGGCGCTCTTCGCCGGGCTGGTGGCCATGCAGCTGTCCGACGTGCCGACCGCCACCGTCTGGACCGTGACGGGCATCGCGATGGCGCTGTGCGTGCTGCTCTGCGGCATGATCACCCGCCCCGGCGCGGTCGCGATCGGCTGGGTGCTCCAGCTCGGCCTGATCGCCAGCGGCTTCATCCTGCCGACCATGTTCGGCCTGGGCGTGGTCTTCGCCGGACTCTGGTGGTGCTCGGTGCACTACGGCCGGAAGATCGACGAGTTCAAGGCCGCCCGCGCGGCCGGCGCGGTCCCGGCGGCATAGGGCCCGGGCTCGCCCGAGGCCCGCTGCTCACGCAAGGTAACCTCTGCGGTAGTCGCACTCCGCACCGCGAACCGGGTGCGCGCCGAACCGAATTCCCAGGAGACGCACCGTGTCCCAGCGCACTCTCGTCCTGCTCAAGCCCGACGCCGTCAAGCGCGGCCTGGCCGGCGAGATCATCAGCCGCATCGAGCGCAAGGCCGGCTGGCGGCTCGCCGCCGTCGAGCTGCGGACCTTCGACCGGGCGACGCTGGAGCAGCACTACGCGGAGCACGTCGGCCGCCCGTTCTACGAGCCGCTGCTGGAGTTCATGACCTCCGGTCCGTCGATCGCGCTGATCGTCGAGGGCGAGGAGGTCGTCCCCGGCATCCGGATGCTGGCCGGTGCGACCAACCCGCTGGAGGCCGGTGCAGGCACCATCCGCGGCGACTACGCGACGATCACTCGGGAGAACCTGATCCACGCCTCCGACTCCACGGAGTCCGCCGAGCGCGAGATCAAGATCTTCTTCCCGACGCACGCCTGAGCACCACCCAGGACCTTCGGGTGCCCCGGTCGGGACCATTGGCCCGGCCGGGGCATTCTTATCGTGAAATAGGGAACTGGGGACGCCGACACGGCGTCCCAATGCTCGGAGAAGCGATCACGCTCCGGACAATGGACGGTATGCCCCACGTCGACGTCCGTACTGGCGGGCGTGACTACGATGGACGCGACTCATGGGCCCGGTACGGCTGGTCAGCTCGTCTTCGCCCAAGCCGTGGGCGCGCTCCCTCGTCCACCCCCCGCAATGACTCCGAGCCCGGGAAGGCACCTACACCCCATGGCAACCAACCTGTCGTTCATCGGCCGCGATCTGGCGATCGACCTCGGAACCGCCAACACGCTGGTGTACGTCAGGGGCAAGGGGATCGTGCTCAACGAGCCGTCCGTGGTCGCGGTCAACACCAACACCGGCGGCATCCTGGCGGTCGGCGCCGAGGCCAAGAAGATGATCGGCCGCACGCCCGGCAACATCGTCGCCATCCGCCCGCTCAAGGACGGCGTGATCGCCGACTTCGAGATCACCGAGCGGATGCTCCGCTACTTCATCCTCAAGATCCACCGCCGCCGCTACCTGGCCCGCCCCCGCGTCGTGGTCTGCGTTCCCTCGGGCATCACCGGGGTCGAGCGCCGCGCCGTGATCGAGGCCTCCTCGCAGGCCGGCGCGCGCCAGGTGCACATCATCGAGGAGCCGATGGCCGCCGCGATCGGCGCCGGCCTGCCGGTCCACGAGGCCACCGGCAACATGGTGGTCGACATCGGCGGCGGCACCACCGAGGTGGCCGTGATCTCGCTCGGCGGCATCGTCACCGCGCAGTCGATCCGGGTGGCCGGCGACGAGCTGGACAACGCGATCGTCCAGCACATCAAGAAGGAGTACTCGCTCCTCCTGGGCGAGCGCAGCGCCGAGCAGATCAAGATGAGCATCGGCTCCGCCTTCGCGCTGGAGGGCGAGAAGGACGAGCACGCCGAGATCCGCGGCCGCGACCTGGTCAGCGGCCTGCCCAAGACCGTCGTCATCTCGGCGGCCGAGGTCCGCGAGGCCATCGACGAGCCGGTCAACTCGATCATCGACGCGGTCAAGACCACCCTCGACCAGTGCCCGCCCGAGCTCGCCGGCGACGTCATGGACCGCGGCATCGTGCTCACCGGCGGCGGCGCCCTGCTGCGCGGCCTGGACGAGCGGCTGCGCCGCGAGACCGGCATGCCGATCCACATCGCCGAGAACCCGCTGGACTCCGTGGCGCTCGGCTCCGGCAAGTGCGTCGAGGAGTTCGAGGCCCTCCAGCAGGTACTCGACGCCCAGCCGCGCCGTTAGCAGAAACGTCAGACCTTGTAGTCAACTGAACGGCCCCCGCCCGGGCCCACAGCCCGGGTGGGCGGCCAGGTACGAAGGGGCAGTACCAGCACCGTGAGGGACACACGAGAGAGCCGGCTACTGCTCATCCTGCTGGTGGCCGTCGCCTTCGCGCTGATCACCGTGGACATCAAGGGCGGCGAGAGTTCGCCGCTCGGCGGCGCCCGGCGCGCCGCGGCAGGCGTCCTCGGCCCGGTCGAGCGCGGCGCCGCCACGGTGGTCGACCCGGTGGCCGACACCGTCCGCGCGTTCCGCGACGCCACCGGCCACAGCGGCCGCACCGACCAGCTGGCCCGCGAGAACACCGAGCTGCGCCAGAAGCTGGCCTCCTCCGACATGGCCGGCGGACGCACCAAGCAACTCGACGACCTGCTGCGCACCGCCGGCTCCGGCGGGTACACCGTCAAGGCCGCCCAGGTGATCGCGATCGGGCCGGCGCAGGGCTTCTCCTGGACCATCACCATCGACGCCGGCGGTGACGACGGCCTCACCCGGGACATGACGGTGATCAACGGCCAGGGCCTGGTCGGCCGGATCACCACCGTCGCCCCGACCACCTCCACCGTCCTGCTCGCCTCCGACCCGGGCTTCAGCGCCGGGGCCCGGCTGGAGGGCAGCGGGGAGATCGGCTTCGCCTCCGGCGGCGGCACCAGCGCGATGAAGGTCTCCCTGCTCAACGGCAAGGCCCAGGTGAAGGAGGGCGACCGGCTGGTCACCTTCGGCTCGCAGAGCGGCCGCCCGTTCGTGCCCGGAGTCCCGGTCGGCAAGGTGGTCCAGGTCGAGGCGACCCCGGGCCAGCTGACCAAGACGATCCTGGTCGAGCCCTTCGTCCAGTTCACCCGGCTGGACCTGGTCGGCGTGGTGGTCGTGCCGCCGCGCACCGACCCGCGCGACGCCGTCCTGCCGCCGGCCCCGGCCGCCCAGGGCCAGGCGGCGGCACCGGCCCCGGCCGCGCCCGCCGTCCCGGCCGCCGCCGCCCCGCCCGCCAAGACCACTGGGGGGAACTGAACCATGCGCCTCGCCCGCGTCCCCGTCACCGCCGTCCTCGTCCTGCTCGGCCTGATCCTTCAGGTCAGCGTCTTCGGCAGGCTCCAACTCCCGGGCGCCACACCGGACATACTGCTCCTCGTGGTGGTCGGCCTGGCGATGGTCTACGGGCCGACCGGCGGCTGCCTGGTGGGCTTCGCCGCCGGCCTGCTGGCCGACCTCGCGCCGCCGTCCGACCACGCGATCGGCCGCTACGCGCTGGTGCTCTGCCTGATGGGCTACGCCGCCGGACTGCTGCGCCCCGACCACGGCCGGCAGCGCTCGGTCTCCAGCGCGCTGCTGGTGGTGGCCGCCGCGGCGGTCGCCTCCACCCTGCTGTACGCGATGGTCGGCGCCCTGGTCGGCGACACCGCCGCCCGCCACGTCGGCCTCGGCAGCCTGGTGCTCACCGCCCTGCTGTACGACCTGCTGCTGGCGCCGTTCGTCGTCCCGGCGGTGATGCTGATCGGCCGCCGCTTCGGGCGCGACCCGGTGGCCGCCGCGGCCGGTGACGACGAGGGCGGCCCTGGGCTGGGCACGCTCGCCCGCTACCGGACGACCCGTGAGACCTCGTCCGGGCCGGGCTACAAGAAGCGGCGCTCGCTCGGCTTCGCCAAGCGGCCGTAGCCCCCGGCCCCCGCCCATGAACCCCGGAACCCCGCACTCTGGAGCGCACGAGACGTGAGCAACATCCCCGAGACCGGCCGTACCCGGCGGGTGACGATCCGTCTGGTGGTACTGCAGATCCTGGTGCTGTCGCTGCTCGCCACCCTCGGTGGCCGGCTCTGGTACCTGCAGATCCGCAACGCCAGCGTCTACACCGCCAAGGCGACCGGCAACCACATCCGCGAGGTCGTCGAACCCGCCGTGCGCGGCGAGATCCTCGACGCCTCGGGCCGCATCCTGGCCGGCAACGAGACCCGGCTGGTGGTCTCGGTCAGCCGCACCTCGCTGCTCCAGCAGAAGGACGGCGGCAAGGCGGTGCTGGGCCGGCTCGCCGAGGTGCTCGGCATGCCGGCCAAGGACGTCCAGGAGAAGGTCCGGCTCTGCGACGCCAAGACGCCGCAGCCGTGCTGGAACGGCTCGCCGTACCAGCCGATCCCGGTCACCAAGGAGGCGACCACCCAGCAGGCGCTGCAGATGATGGAGCGCCGCGAGGACTTCCCCGGGGTGACCGCGCAGCCCACCGCCGTGCGCCACTACACCGGCGTCGAGGGCGCCAACATGGCCCAGGTGCTCGGCTACCTCTCGCCGGTGACGGACGAGGAGGTCAGCAAGACCGCCGACAAGACCGGCCTGGACCGCTACCTCCCGGCCGACCAGATCGGCCGCGCCGGCCTGGAGTCGGTGTACGACCGCGACCTGCGCGGGACGGCCGGGATCACCAAGCTGGAGGTGGACAACCTCGGCCGGGTGATCGGCAACGCCGGCATCGTCGAGCCGCAGACCGGCAACAACCTGGTGACCAGCATCGACGCCCGGGTGCAGAAGGTCGTCGAGGACAACCTGGCGCAGGCGATGAACGACGCCAGGAAGACCTTCGACAAGGTGACCAACCGCAACTACGAGGCCGACTCCGGCGCCGCGGTCGTCATGGACGTGCACACCGGGCGGATCGTGGCGATGGCCAGCGCGCCGACGTACGACCCCAACCTCTGGCAGGGCGGTATCTCCGGCAAGGACTACCAGGCGCTGACCAGCAAGGACTCCAACTTCCCGCTGCTGAACCGGGCCATACAGGGTCAGTCCGCGCCCGGCTCGACCTTCAAGGTCATCTCCACCACCGCCGCCGTGCAGGCCGGCTACTCGCTGGACGGGACGTACCCGTGCCCGAAGAGCATGACCATCGGCGGCCGTGAGTTCAAGAACTTCGAGAGCGAGAGCTTCGGCTCGATCACGCTGGAGAAGGCGCTCGAAGTCTCCTGCGACACCGTCTTCTACGGGCTGGCCTACGACCAGTGGATGAAGGACGGCGGCATCAAGCCGAAGAAGGAGACCGCCGACTGGTTCTTCAAGACCGCCCACCAGTTCGGCCTCGGCGCCAAGACCGGCATCGACCTGCCCAGCGAGGTCACCGGCCGGGTGCCGGACCGGCAGTGGAAGCAGTCCTTCTACGACAACAACAAGGACGCCTGGTGCCGGCAGGCGGAGAAGGGCGGCAACACCTTCTCCGACCAGATCGCCCGGGAGAACTGCGTCGACGGCTACCAGATGCGCGCCGGTGACTCGGTCAACTTCGCGATCGGCCAGGGCGACACCCTCGTCACCCCGATCCAGATGGCCCGGATCTACTCGGCGCTCGCCAACGGCGGCACCTTCTACCGGCCGACCGTCGCCAAGGCGGTGATAAGCCCGGGCGGGGAGCTCGTCCGCGAGATCGCCCCGCACGAGGACGCCAAGTTCCCCGGCGACCAGAAGCTGCTGAGCTACATCGACCAGGCCACCGCGGGCGTCGTCACCAGCGGTACCGCCGCCTGGAAGTTCACCGGCGCCGGCTGGCCGCAGGGCAAGATCGAGCTGCACGCCAAGACCGGCACCGCCGAGGTCGAGGGCAAGCAGACCACCTCGTGGCTGACCACCTACAGCGGCGACTACGCGGTCGTGATGACGATAAGCCAGGGCGGCACCGGCTCCGGCGGCTCCGGCGACGCGATCCGACGGATCTACCAGTCGCTCTACGGCGTCGACGACAAGGGCAACATCGACAACGGCAAGGCGCTGCTGCCCAAGCCGCAGGCCGAGCTGCCGAAGTTCAACGCGGACGGCACCGCCATCATCAAGCCGGCCGGCTTCACCGCCGCCGCCGGGGACCCGGGCGTGACCGGCGGCTCGCCGCGGGTCTTCCTGGACCCGGCACCGCCGGCCGGCCCGCCGATCGCGCTCGCCGCGGTGGACGCCGCCGCCGTCGAGCCCAACCGGAGCACCGGAAGGAGCCGGACATGACCTCCTACGGCTCGTACCGCCAGCTGCGGCTCGCCCCGCAGCGCAGCGGGGTCTCGAAGGCCCTCGCCAAGGACTCCCCGCTCTGGCGGATCGACTGGATACTGCTGCTGGCCGCGATGGTGCTGTCGCTGGGCAGCTCGCTGCTGGTCTGGTCCGCCACCCGGGGGCGGGACTCGCTCACCCACGGCGATCCGCAGTACTTCCTGTTCCGGCACCTCACCAACGTGGTGATCGGGCTGGTGCTGTGCGCGGTGGTGATAGGGATAGGGAGCCGGCGGTTCCGCACGGTGGTGCCGTTCCTGTACGTCGCGGTGATCCTGCTGCTGGTGGCCACGCTGAGCCCGCTCGGCTCGACCATCAACGGCCAGCACTCCTGGATCCAGCTCGGCGGCGGCTTCTCCGTCCAGCCGGCCGAGTTCGCCAAGCTGGCGATCGTGCTGGCGATGGCCGTGGTGCTGTCCGACCAGGTGGACGCGGGGGAGCGGGAGTTCCCCTCGCACCGGGCGGTCTTCCGCGGACTGGTCTGGGCCACCGTGCCGATGGCGATCGTGATGCTGATGCCCGACGCCGGGTCGGTGATGGTCATGGCGGTCATCGTGCTGGGCATCCTGCTCGCCTCCGGCGCGGCCAACCGCTGGGTGTTCGGGCTGATCCTGGCCGGCGTCGGCGGCTGCGTGGCGATCTGGAAGCTCGGGGTGCTGAGCAAGTACCAGATCGACCGCTTCGCGGCCTTCGCCAACCCGGCGCTGGACCCGTCCGGAGTGGGCTACAACACCGCCCAGGCCCGGATCGCGATCGGCTCGGGCGGGCTCACCGGCAAGGGCCTGTTCCACGGGACGCAGACCACCGGGCAGTTCGTGCCGGAGCAGCAGACCGACTTCGTCTTCACGGTGGCCGGCGAGGAGCTGGGCTTCCTCGGGGCGATGGCCATCATCGTGCTGCTCGGCGTGGTGCTCTGGCGGGCCTGCCGGATCGCCCGGCACGCCACCGACCTGTACGGCACCATCGTGGCCGCCGGCGTGGTCGCCTGGTTCGCCTTCCAGGGCTTCGAGAACATAGGGATGTGCCTGGGCATCATGCCGGTGGCCGGCATCCCGCTGCCGTTCGTCTCCTACGGAGGGTCGTCGATGTTCTCGACCTGGGTGGCGATCGGACTGCTGCAGGCGGTGCAGAGCCAGCGGCCGATAGCGGCCTGAGCGCACGGACGCACCGGCGGGGCCGGTCCGGGGTCACCCCCCCCGGACCGGCCCCGCCGCCGTGCGGGCGGCCCGCCGCTACCGGCCCTGGCCGCGCAGGCAGGCGGCCGCGGCGAGCACCGCGCGGGTCTGGTGGGCGGTCTGGACCTCCACCGGCACCCAGCGGGCGCCGAAGCGGTGGCGCAACTGGTCCAGGCTCTCGGTGACGATCCCCAGCGCCCGCTCGCGGGCGGCGTCCACGGCCGGACCCCCGGTGTCCGCCAGCAGGCGCAGCAGCACCGAGGCCACCCGCAGCGGGATCCGCGCGGCGGCGAGCCCGGCGGTGGTCACCCGGGAGACGGTGAGCGGCTGGGCGCACCACTGCTCCAGCCACTCGTCGGCGACCGGCGAGCAGACCGCCAGCGTGAACTCCACGGCGCGCACCATCGGGCCGTAGGCCCGGCGGGCGTGCGGCGGGACGTGCACGAGCAGGCCGGACAGCTCCTCGGCGCGGTCCCGCAGCACCCGGGCGGCGGTCCCGACCGCCTGCCGGACGGCCGGGTGCCGGCGGCCGTCCCCCACCGCGTCGACGGCCCACATCGGCACCTCCAGGACGGCCGTCACCCCGCCGTGGCGGCCGGCGTACGACCAGGTGGACAGCTCGGGCTCGTCCGGGAGCGCCCGGGACAGGCCGGAGCCGCCGGGCGCGGGCATCAGGTACGTCCCGGGGGCGGGGCTGGCCCAGCCGACCGCGTCGTACGAGTCGACGTCCAGCGGGACGGCGCCGCGCGCCGCCGAGCGGCCGAAGCGCTCGGACAGGCCCGGGACGGGCCCGGTGAGCTGCACGAAGGCGCCGCCGAAGTCCACGCCGTGCAGGGAGCACTGCAGGAACGGCCGCAGCTCGTCGATCAGACCGGTCAGCGCCAGGCTCTCCGGCATCGGCGCGCGGCCGGCGCCGGCGGGCGGCAGCAGCTCGGGCTGCTCCTCGAAGGAGGGCCGGAAGAAGTGCTCGTAGTGGCGGCGCATGGTGAGCGGTCCGTCCAGCCAGCCGGCGTTGAACGCGGCGCCGTCCGGGTCCAGGCAGGGCAGGATGTGCCAGGAGACGCCCGGCCGGGGCGGGTGGTCCAGCAACCGCTCCGCCAGCCGCAGGGCGCTGCTGACGCCGACCGGCTCGTTGGGGTGCGGGCCGCCGACCACCAGGACGGCGTCCGGGCCCTCGTCCACGGAGAGCAGCAGCAGCGGGTGCCCGGCCCGGGAGCGGCCCACCTCCCGCAGCCGGCAGCGGCCAGGGTGGCGGCGGGCGAGCAGGCCGGCCGCCGCCTCGGCGCGGGCCACCGTGA
The DNA here is from genome assembly GCF_042737525.1 of Kitasatospora sp. NPDC059973. Classification (NCBI taxonomy): domain Bacteria; kingdom Bacillati; phylum Actinomycetota; class Actinomycetes; order Kitasatosporales; family Streptomycetaceae; genus Kitasatospora; species Kitasatospora sp. NPDC059973. Next base: position 30,980 of record NZ_JBHWUI010000093.1, read on the forward strand.
GGTAGCGGTCCGCCTGCTCGGGCGCGGGGTGGCACTGGGGCACCCGCCGGCCGGTGTCGGTCATGTCAGGAGGCCGGTGTCGGTGCCGTCGTGCATGGTCAACTTCCTTGTCCCGATGGCGTGCAGGGCCTCCCGGCGGAGCCCTGCCAGTACCGCATGGGCCGTCCGGGGCTGTCAACAGCCGATTCGACCCCCGCTCGGGGGCCGGCCGGGGCCCGCGGCCGGCCGGAGCGTCCCGGGATTCGGCTACCCTTGAGGGTCACCCCTCCCAGCCGTCGCGCACCACCCCACCGGGTCCGATGCCAGCGACACCATTCAACGTCGTAAGGGTTCCTAGTACATGACTGTCGAATCGGTCTTCCCACGCCTGGAGGCCCTCCTCCCGCACGTCCAGAAGCCGATCCAGTACGTCGGCGGCGAGCTCAACTCGACCGTCAAGGACTGGGACGCCTGCGACGTCCGCTGGGCGCTGATGTACCCCGACGCCTACGAGGTCGGCCTGCCCAACCAGGGCGTCATGATCCTCTACGAGGTGCTCAACGAGCGCGAGGGCGTGCTCGCCGAGCGCACCTACAGCGTCTGGCCGGACCTCGAAGCGCTCATGCGCGAGCACGACGTCCCGCAGTTCACCGTGGACGCGCACCGGCCGGTCAAGGCCTTCGACGTGTTCGGGCTCTCGTTCTCCACCGAGCTCGGCTACACCAACATGCTGACCGCGCTCGACCTGGCCGGGATCCCGCTGGAGGCCCGCGACCGGACGGTGGACGACCCGATCGTGCTGGCCGGCGGCCACGCCGCGTTCAACCCCGAGCCGATCGCCGACTTCATCGACTGCGCGGTGGTGGGCGACGGCGAGCAGGCCGTCCTGGACATCACCGAGCTGGTCCGCGGCTGGAAGGCCGAGGGCCGCCCGGGCGGGCGCGACGAGCTGCTGCTGCGCCTGGCGCGCACCGGCGGCGTGTACGTCCCCCGGTTCTACGACGTGGAGTACCTGGCCGACGGCCGGATCGCCCGCGTGGTGCCGAACGCGCCGGGCGTGCCGTGGCGGGTCTCCAAGCACACCGTGATGGACCTCGACGAGTGGCCCTACCCCAAGCAGCCGCTCGTCCCGCTCGCCGAGACGGTGCACGAGCGGATGTCCGTCGAGATCTTCCGCGGCTGCACCCGCGGCTGCCGCTTCTGCCAGGCCGGCATGATCACGCGCCCCGTGCGGGAGCGAAGCATCACCGGCATCGGCGAGATGGTGGAGCGCGGGCTGAAGGCCACCGGCTTCGAGGAGGTCGGCCTGCTGTCGCTGTCCAGCGCCGACCACACCGAGATCGGTGACATCGCCAAGGGCCTGGCCGACCGCTACACCGAGGACAAGATCGGTCTGTCGCTGCCGTCCACCCGGGTCGACGCCTTCAACATCGACCTCGCCAACGAGCTCAGCCGCAACGGCCGCCGCTCGGGCCTCACCTTCGCCCCCGAGGGCGGCAGTGAGCGCATGCGCAAGGTGATCAACAAGATGGTGTCGGAGGAGGACCTCATCCGCACCGTCTCCACCGCGTACGGCAACGGCTGGCGCCAGGTGAAGCTGTACTTCATGTGCGGCCTGCCCACCGAGACCGACGAGGACGTCCTCCAGATCGGTGAGATGGCGAAGAACGTCATCCAGAAGGGGCGCGAGGTCACCGGCCAGAACGACATCCGCTGCACCGTCTCGATCGGCGGGTTCGTGCCCAAGCCGCACACCCCGTTCCAGTGGGCCCCGCAGCTGTCCGCCGAGGACACCGACGCCCGGCTGGCCAAGCTGCGCGACTCGATCCGCGGCGACCGCAAGTACGGCAAGAACATCGGCTACCGCTACCACGACGGCAAGCCCGGCATCGTCGAGGGCCTGCTCTCCCGGGGTGACCGCCGGATCGGCGCCGTCATCCGGGCGGTCTACGAGGACGGCGGCCGTTTCGACGGCTGGCGCGAGCACTTCTCCTACGACCGCTGGATGGCCTCGGCCGAGAAGGGCCTGGCCGGCACCGGCGTCGACGTCGACTGGTACACCACCCGCGAGCGCACCTACGAGGAGGTGCTGCCCTGGGACCACCTGGACAGCGGCCTCGACAAGGACTGGCTCTGGGAGGACTGGCAGGACGCCCTCGAAGAGGTCGAGGTCGACGACTGCCGCTGGACCCCGTGCTTCGACTGCGGTGTCTGTCCCCAGATGGACACGGCCATCCAGATCGGCCCGACGGGCAAGAAGCTCCTGCCGCTGACGGTCGTCAAGTAGGGCGGCGCACGCCATCGCGGGACCCCGGCCGGGCGCTCCGGCCGGGGTCCCGCGCATCCGGGCTGACCAGGGGCGGAGCGAAGGTGGCGCGCGGGCGCGTACCCTTTGGGTGACAGAGTCCGGAGAGTGGCGCGATCGTGTCACGCCGGACGGGGACATCTGACTAAGGACTGAGCGACTCTGGCACGCCGTACGCCCGACGGTCCGCCTCCCGCGCCGACGGTGCAGCGGATCCGTCTCCGCTACACCAAGCGCGGCCGGCTCCGCTTCACCAGCCACCGCGACTTCCAGCGCGCCTTCGAGCGCGCCCTGCGCCGGTCGGCCGTGCCGATGGCCTACTCGGCCGGCTTCACACCGCACCCGAAGGTGTCCTACGCCAACGCGGCCCCCACCGGGGTGGCCAGCGAGGCGGAGTACCTGGAGATCGGCCTGGCGGCCCACCGCGACCCCGAGGAGCTGCGCGCGCAGCTGGACGAGTCGCTGCCGAAGGGCCTCGACATCATCGACGCGGTCGAAGTCCGGACGCCGAACTTCGTCGAGCGTCTGGAAGCCTCCGAATGGCAGGTCCGGCTGGACGGTGTCACCGGGCCGGAGGCGTCCCGCGCGGCCGCCGCCTTCCTCGCCGAGGAGCGGGTCGAGGTCGAACGCCGCACCAAGAACGGCGTGCGCGTCTTCGACGCGCGCGGCGCGGTCGCGGCGCTGGAAATCCTCTCGCCGCAGGTCGACGACGGTGCGGACACGGAGGGCGAAGGGGCCCGCGATGTTCGGACCGGCCGTGCCTGTGCGATACTGCGCCTGGTAGTACGACACGCCACACCAGCCGTACGACCCGACGACGTATTGTCCGGTCTCCGTGCGACGGCTGACCTGGCGCCGCCGGTCCCCGCAGAGGTGACCAGGCTGGCGCAGGGGCCGCTCGACGAGGAGACCGGCACGGTGACCGACCCGCTGGCGCTCGACCGCGCCGCGGCCCCGGCCGGCCCTGTGGCCGCCGACGAGCCGCGCGCAACCGCGTCCGCCTAGCGGGCGGAGGCCTGGTCCAGTGCCTCACTGGACCCGTTGGTCCTCCAGGCCCCCGCGGCTCCCCAGGGGAGCGAGCGTCGTCGAAGCACAGGCCGGCCTCTTGTGGCCCGCCGACCCGGATGGTCGGTGGGCCCGAGGTCCCCGTCCGGGAGCCACCCGGGGTTGGGGAACGGCGCAGCTTGGGAAAACCTCAGAAGACTGGGCAGACCAGAAGACTTTCGACACCCCGCCGCGTGCGGGGCGCCGAGCGAGACTACGAGCCCCTGTGCGGCCTCGCGTCCGCACGGCGGCACCAGGAAAGGCTCCGGCCCGAGCATCCTCGTGATGCCGGCCGGCCACCGGTGCCCTGCCGTGCCCGGATACGGAGCCCGGGGGCCTGACGGGAGATCCACCCGCATGCTCGATAACACCGATCCGCAGCAGAACGCGGCGCCGGAACCGAACGAGAACACCGCCGCCACCGGCGACGGCACGACCGGCGCACCGCCGCGCCGCCGCCGCCGTGCGGTGTCCCGCCCCGCGGGCGCCCCGCAGGGCGAGGCCGCCGACGGCGCCGAGACGG